>JANLFK010000011.1 GCA_024655945.1 candidate division KSB1 bacterium | reverse complement strand
ACTGCCCCATGAGGCAAGACCTGCCCTCACCCCCGCCCAACTCCTCCACCAGCCCCACCACGACACCACTGGGAAGCTCTTGCCTGGCCAGGTCAGTTTCGGAGTTGCAGGAGGAGTTCACTGCTCCGATCTTTCGTTACTTTCAGGCACTCATTGCCGTCATCTTGTTGGACAGGAGAAGAAGGTAGTAACCACGCGGTGCGACTGGCCAATCTCGAACGCCATTTCTCGAACGTGCATCTCACCGTTAGCCAATATCGCCGGGACGTCTGGCAGCTGGCGTTGACCCTCCTGGTGGTAGTAGTTCGGGTGCTCGCTCTTCGCAGGCCACTCACCTTCAGTCTGGATAGTACACTGGTCCGCAAATTCGGACGAACGATGTTGGGCTGGAGTTTTCATTTCAATTACGCCAGGAAACGCAATCTGGCCTCCTACATCTGGGGCCACGAGTGGATCATCATGGGAGTGCTCTTGTACGCCACACTGTTGCAGAAGTGGCCGTGTGTGCCGTTTATGGCGGGGTTAGTTGTACCAGACAGCTACCTTCCCGACGGGGTCAGCTCTCACAGCCGTGGGGAGATCGCTGCCGACATGGTCCGGCGGGTAAAGACCTTTTTGATACAGCCATTTGTCCTTGTCGTTGATGGTGCATTTGCCAAAGGGTCCCTTATGCGCACCTTTAGTGCCAAAGGGGTTACACTCATCAGCCGCCTGCAAAAGAACGCCGTCCTGGATGAGGCTCCCACCGCCCGACGCCCCCCCCGGGCGGGGCCGTCCCAGAGACTCTGGAGCACCTCTGCCGTCACTTCCGACTCTAGCCACCACCAGCAACGACTTTCACCAGTATCGTCTTCACCTTTATAGCAAACAACGGGTGCTGCGCATCAAACGAGTCTCCGCCCCATGGAAACCGGCCAGCCAGATGGTGCAGGTGCTGATCGTCTACTACCAGAAGGGAAAGAAACCTGCCTCCTTCTCAACCGACGGGTCGCTGTCGGTTGAGGACATCCTGACCCGGATCGCGGCGCGCTGCAGTCTGGAAACCCTCTTCCGCGACGCCAAAGAACATCTGGGGTTAGAGCAGTGGTAATGCCCGGTCAACGTAGCCGTGACCCGCTCAGTTCCCCTAACCTGTGTGGCAACCACACTGCTCATGCTCTGGAGTTACCAGGAGGCATTGCAGGCGTGGCCGGAATTCTGGGACCCGGTTCCTTGGTATCGCAAGAAGACCACACCCAGGATGGCCGACATGATTTAGCAACTCCGCTGCCGCACACGGGCGGCAACGATTTTCAGCATCTTATCGCAGGCCTCGGCAAACGCCGTAAAATCCAAAGCCATCCGGCAGCTATTGCGCCATGCGGCCTGAGCACGCGCTGTAGGAGAGACCATCAGAGACAGTAGAATTAAGCAACAATCGCTTCCAGTTCACCTTCTGTTGGTTCCATACAGCAGTGCAAGGCTGAGGTCTACTCTCATGCACTATGCCACGTGATTTGTGCAAAGCTAAAGTTTTGCTACCTCCATTAGTTTTGTTTGTGAAAATGATCTAGTAGTCAAACGATAGAAATAGATTCCGCTTGGCAAATCTTTGGCATAGAAGAGAACCGCGTGATCTCCTGCGTTTACTTCTCCATCCACCAGTGTTGCCACCTCACGCCCGAGCACATCAAAGACTTTCAAAGTTACATGTTCGCGTCGCAGAAGATAGAAACAAATCGTAGTCTGTGGATTGAAAGGATTGGGGTAATTCTGATACAGTAGAAATCTTTGCGGGATATTTTCGCGCTTGTCTTCAACCGAGGTTGGGTTTAGCGATTCAACCAGCAAGGGAGTCTCATCGATAACCACTCCGTTAGCCGAGACTATGACATCAGATGGATAAATTGGTGCATAGTTTGAGTCTAGTTCAATGACAAAATATTTCACACGTACCTGAGGAGTTGAGACAAAGGGCGTCAGATCAACTGCTACCTTTTGACCCCGTCGCACCAATCCTTGACTATCCACATCAAAGGGATCTTCATGCCAGAGTAAGAAGAAGTTCTTCCCCTGCTTTGTAATCTGATAGGCGAAGACATCTGCGCCGAGGTCAAGAATCTTCACCTGCTTGTCAGCACCGATCAGCACATCCATCAGTTGTCTTGCGGCGTAATAGACAGGTTTGCGCGCCTTACGCAGGTCCCCAGTCGCCCGATAAACCTGCGCATCGATCAGTCCGGCATCCCGCCATATTGCTCTTGGATGAATAACTGGTCCTATTCCTGGCTGGAGGGAAATGGCTTCTTGCCCCGAAGCCAGTGCCACGACCATCTTGCGCAGGCTCTGGCGCACTTCATCAGCGTGATAAAGTGTACGATTGGCGATGTGTTGGGGATGAGACGTATCCCTCAGGCTCTCCATGAAACCGGGTGGATAACGCGGAGGCAGGATATGAACGGGAGCGTCGTTATCCCGGGGGCACAACGTAGTGCGGGCAGCAGCAACCAGAAGGGGCTTGGTGTAACCGTTCTTGGCCATCTCCGTCTTCAGCCAGCGAACAAAGGGAAAAAGACCGGTGTAGTGATCGTTGAAGTTGATGGCGAATACATCGAAATGTTCACTGCCTAAGCGGAGACTGGTGGTGAGGAAATCGAGGTAATCGCCGCTTCGCGCGCGAAGAGTTACTTCGTCGGGATTGTCGTCGAAGATATTGCCGGGATTTGATCTCCCTCGGACGACCAAAATATTGGGATTTGCCCTCTTCGCTGCTTCATAAGTGACAGCGAGCATCCGGTCATACAGTTCCGGTGATCCGCCGTATGCCAGAAAATGGTCGGGGGCTTCAGGCTCATTCCCTAAATGAAGATACCGAAGAGCCGGACGGGTAATTCCAGGGGCATCATCTATGCCGTCGCTATCGTAGCGCTCCACAAGATTGAAAACGAAATCACTCCAAGCCTGATAGGCAGTCATCCCCCAAGTGGTGTCGCTGTTGGCGTCTTCCTTCGGTGGGCTCATGCCGAGGGGTCTTTCTATCTGTGAAGAAGGAACTACTGTAGCCCAGTCACTTCGACAGAGGATATCCAAATCAGCCATCCGCCCCGATTTGACAACAATTTGCATACGCTCATCTAGGGATGACCAGTCGTAAGAGTGAACCCCTCCTTGTGGAGGAGCAGGCTCAATTCTCTCCCAACCGATACCGAATCCCACAAGCCCAAAGTTGAGGCTATCTTCGTTAAGGAGCTCAAAGAACTGGGGCCAACCAGGGTCTTTACCACCGTAAGGGTCAATGCCGAAGAACTGTGGGGTGATCAAACTGCCCTGTGACTCTGTATAGGTACTCTCCTGCGCATCCGTTTGTCGAACGGCGGCAAAGAGCAACAACAAGATAAAAAAGATTCTTGAAAGTATTTGCTTCTCTTTCTTCATCGCATCACCATCATCTTTTTTTGTTGAACAAATGTTTCGGCGGTCAATCGGCATAAGTACACGCCACTTGACAAATCCTTCGCATTGAATACCACCGAATGCTCGCCTGCGCTTAACTCTTCATCCACCAGCGTTGTCACTTCTCTGCCGAGCACATCGAAGACTTTGAGCGTGACGTGCGAGCGCTGTGGAAGTGAGAAGCGGATTGGGGTTGTTGGGTTGAAGGGGTTGGGATAGTTCTGGTAAAGGTTGAACGAACTTGGAATTTTCTCAAATGTTCCACGGACCCCCGTGGTATTCTCATCCCGCCGCAGGATGATCCCACTCCTGGGCGCCAGGGTGATCTGGGTGACCAGGGAGCCGTCGTTGCCCGGATCCACCCCGCAGATGCGGCGCAGGGACGGGTCGAGGGCGATGGTGCCGCCCTGGTAGCTGTAGATGGCGGCACCGTGCTCGAAGTCGCGGCGGTAGACGCCGGGCACGCCGGGTACCTCGTAGCCGGGGCCGAGAGCCGCCCCCAGCCAGCCCAGGTAGTCGCCGCGGCCGCTGCCCGTGTACAGCGGGTGGTCCGCCGCGTAGCCGTAGGGATCCACGCTGTACTCGTCGAATCAGTCCTCGGGCTGGCCGGTCCACCCCGAGGGGTCCTCGTATAGCGCCAGAATGCGGGAGTCGTATGCCCCGGTGTGGCCGTAGAAGCCTTCCCCCAACACCAGGGTCAGGGCCAGGATGTGGCGGTGCTCGGCGAAGTTGTGCTCGTACAGTGCGTTGCGGTCCCGTTCCGTGACCAGCCCGTAGATGGGCTCGGCCAGGTTGCCCGGCGTGAAGAGGTCCAGGTACTGCCGAACCGCCTGGGGATACGATTCCTGGAAGCCGCCGTTGAAATCCTCGAAGTACCGACCGTTGTGGTACGGCCGCGGGAAGCCGGCGAGATGTCCATTAATGATGACATAGATGTCTCGGCCCATGGCGGCGGCAGCCTCTTTCAGCCGGCGGGCGTACTCCTCGTAGACCGTGGGCATACGCGCCTCAACGGAATCCAGATCGTCCACTTCCCCATCCAAGTTCAGGTCAAGATGGTAGACGGGATAGGCCAGGCGAAAGCCGTAGGGTTTCCAGTCCTCGTCGTCGGCATCCATGAGCACCCCGTCCACCAGCCAGGTCTCATCGGGCGCGCCCAGGGGATAGCGCGAGGTCGGCAGGATTTCCCGCACGTATTCCACCGCCGCATCGACCCAATCCACACCATCCACCACCGTTTCTTCGCAGCCGTCGGGATAGCCATCGAGGCAAAAGCGGTTCATGAGGAAGGCCGGTGAGCCGAAACTTTCTGAAGAGTGAGGGACGATGCCGGCGCGGCTGCCGGCGGGGTAACGCTGGGGTCGGCCGTAGATGGTGCGTCGCGGTACACCGTCCACCAGTTTCACCGCCACCGTGACCTCGCCCGTCTGGCCGTCCAGGCGCTGGATGGCCATGATCTCCACCGTGCCCCGGCCCGCACCAGCCTCGTTATCGAAGAAGCTGAGGTAGTACCAATCGTAGCGGTTCGCAGGACGCCAGTGGCTGAAGCCCAGCTCCTCCCCCCACGCATGCCCCAGTCGCGCCAGCGCTGCACGTCCTCGGGGCGGAACCGGAAGGTGAGCTGCGAGGTGCGCGTCACCGGCTCCTGCAGCTCAATCAGCGGCGTGTAGGCGAACCAGCGGGGGCTGAGGCGGTCAATGAACCAGCGCTCCGGGCTGTTCGTGCCGTAACCGAAATGCCAGGCCTCGATGTGCTGCAGGCCGCGATGGGCGAAGGTGGTCAGGTCCGGGTTGCGCTTCTTGGCTTCGTAAACGATCACCTGGGAGAGGGGGCTGCGGTCGGGGTTGCTGAGGTTGTAGGTCGTCTCAGACCAGGAACCGACGCCCTAGCGTAGGCCGAGATCGTAGCCCCCTTCCCGGCCGTCGGAGAAGATGGCGCCGGTGGTGACGGCGCCGTAGAGGCCGAGGGCCTCGTAGGCGGCCTCGTTTTCAGGGGCGCGGCTGAAAAAGTTAGCATGGAGGCGGGGATAGTGGAGGAGACTGGCGTTAGGGTGGGGGTGAGGCTTTACGTAGGCGTCAGCGAATGGTGACGCCGGTGGGTGGCCACCAGAAGCAGGTAGACGCGATGTTACCTCCCCTGGTGTTCGACAAGACCGTGGAGCGATCAGACTGTCCTGCGATCCCACACACGTGCCGGACACCATGCACAATGCAATTGCGAACAGTACAGACAACCTCTTCATTTTATCATCTCCATTTTTCTTTGTTGAACAAAACTACCTGCTTGCAAGCGGTAGAAATACACACCGCTCGGCAGACCTTTAGCATCATAGACAACTGAATGTTCACCTGCGTTAAGTTCGCCATTTGCCAATGCCGCCACTTCTTTGCCAAGGACATCGAAGACTTTCAGCGTTACCTGCGAGCGCTGCGGAAGGGAAAAGCGAATGGTGGTTGTTGGATTGAATGGGTTGGGGTAGTTCTGCTGCAAACTATATCCTGCAATTGGTGAAGAGGAGCTGCTTGTTCCTGTCGCAGCAGAACAGTACGAGAGCCATGTTGCCAGAGCAGGACGGTCGTTGCCAAGGGAGTCGCGCAGTGCGACACTCTTAAATATCTGGCTCCTCTCCAGAACTTGTGCAGCGTGGGGTTGAGGTAAATACTTGAAGGGCATGAGAGATATTCGTAACTTTTGGGCCGTTTCGCAGTACCCAGAGCTACGAAGAGGTCTCTCATGCCGATGGAAAAGATAGTAAAGTGGACTTGGGGAATCAAGGATCATTTTGTCGCAAGCGTCACTGGTGGCCTGAAGGGACTGACCACACACCTTGAGCACCCCCGGCAAGCATAGGGTATGTCCGCGTTGTGGCCGCCGCCCCCGGTGCGGGACCGACTGTCCCGCGGAGCCAGGGAAAAAGCCCCCCGAGCAAGACCTCCGGGAGGTTGTCCAGCCACACTGGCTTCCTGCCGCATCCACTCCTCGGCCCTGCGAGAACCACCCGGGGGTCGGCCCGCGCGGACGCCACCCGCGCTGCTTGCGCAGGACCCCGCCGCGTACCGACAACCTCAAGAGCAGTGCCGCGTGCGGCCTGTTCTTTTGCAGCATAGCGAGTCTTTGCTGCACTGAGGCGTACAACCCTGCACTTCACTCACGGAATGCGGCCACCCCGCAGCATTGGACGGCTCAGAAACAGCCAGCAAGAAGGCGCCACCTGGCCGCATGGGTGATGAAAACATCTTCTCCAAGGCCCCCTTCAGGCAAGGAGGGCAAGGACAAAGCAGAGCAATGTCAGCGTCGCGGTAGCTGCCGCCGCAAGCTGCAGTCGCAACGAGCTGCCGCGCCGTTCGCCATACCCGAGGAGCTGGGCAAGGAGAAACCCACTTGCAAAGCCCACCAGGTGGGCAACATTGTTCACGCCAGGCATCAGAAAGCCCATGGCCAGCAGTACCACTGCCCAGAGCAAGAGCTGGCGGGACAAGAGTGACCCCATGAGTCCCCCATGCATGCGGCCGTAACTGATCAGCGCGCCCATGAGCCCAAAGATGGCGCCCGAAGCGCCTATGGTGAAGCCCACGCCCAACAGTCCGGAGAAAAGCATGCCTGCGGCCCCGGAGAGCGTGAAGATGAGCAACAGGCGCGGCGTGCCGAAAAGCTCCTCGACAGCGGGCCCCAACTGCCGGATCCACAGCACGTTGAAAAGCAGGTGCAGGAGGTTGCCATGCAGATAGATCGCAGTGATGAGCGTCCACCACCTCCCGGCAAAGAGCGCCGCCGCGCCGGTCATGCCCAGACGCGCCAGACTCCGCATGCTCGGCGCCAGCAGCCCGGTCACGCCATGCGGCTGCGCCACCGCGCGCAGGTCGAGCAGCAGGCTCACCACGTAGAGCACCACGCACAGCGCCACCAGCATCGGCACGGCCCGCACCCCTCGGCCACCCAGTCGACGCACCACGGAGTGGAAGCCCAACTTTCCCGGCCGGCTATAGCCGCAGTGGATACAGACCTCGGCCTCGGCGCTCACCAGCTTGCCACATGCGGGGCAGAGGATTGCATGTCTTTCGCCGTGCTTAGCCACTGTCCTCCTGGCATTTTGTGCCCTCAGTTGCGGGAGAGGGGCGGCAGCTGCGCCACCACTACCTGGCGGTCGCCCTTGCTGCCCGCGCTCAGGCAGTAGGTCTGCTCAGGCGCGAAGAACCATCGGCAGACCCCCCAGCGACTCTGCGCCTTCCGCACCCATTGCACGCGAGCCGTGGGCCTCACGCGGAAGATGGTCAGGCGGGAAAGCTCAAAGCCATAAACGAGCCGAGACAGCAGCCACCCGGCCACCGCAGCCGTGGCTCGCAGTCTGGCAGCACGCTCGCGGTGCAAGCTATCCACCTCCAGTTCGCATCTGCGGGTCTTCCTTCAGCTCCTTGGCAATATAGGAAATCGTGGCGAAGAATGCAAGGCAAAATGTGGTTCTCCTTACAAGGCTAAGGAACAAGCTGTTGTAAAACCGGAAAATTGCCTTGCATTTGAAGGCGAATTTCCCTATATTACAAGCAAACAGAAGAGCCTACAACAGAAAGGAGGTCGGGCGCTGAATGCCGAAAGTGCGAGTCCGCGAGGGCGAGAGTTTTGAGAAAGCCCTAAAGAGATTCACCAAGGCTTGCGAGAAGGCTGGGCTGATGGCAGATATCAAGAAGCACCAGCACTTCGAGAAGCCAAGCGAGAGGCGCAAGCGCAAACTCAACGCGGCCAAGCGTAAACAGCGCAAGCTGATGCTCATGGAAAACCGCTGAAATGAAGCCTCACCTCGCCTTGCCGCCGACTTTAGCGGCGCCAAGGCGGGGTCTTTTTCGGCGGGACTTTCCGCGGGAGGCCAATGACTGGCGGCCAAAGCGGAGGGGGCGCACCATCAGAAAGCGACATCGAGAGGAGTATCTCCTTGAGCCTGCAGCAAAGACTCCTTGACGACATGAAGGCGGCACTGAAAGCCGGGCAGAAAGAGCGTCTGGCAGCCATCCGCCTCCTGCGCGCGCAATTGAAAGATGCTGACATAGCCAAGGGAGGTGGCCTGTCGCCGGAGGAGGAACTGCAGGTCCTCAGCAGCGCCGTGAAGAAGCAGAAGGAGTCAATTGAGGCCTTTGCCGCGGCGGGGAGGAAAGACCTCCTGCAACGCGAAGAAGAACAGTTGGCGGTGATTCAGTCGTACATGCCCAAGCAGCTCTCCGCCGAAGAGATCGACCAGGAGCTGGCAGCCATTATCTCCCAGTTAGGAGCTGCGGGCATGAAAGACTTGGGCAGGGTCATGGCGGAAGCCATGCGACGGTTACGGGGCCGCGCCGACGGCAAGCTGGTTCAGGAGCTGGCACGGCGCCGGTTGAGTTAGCCGCACCCGCGGCGGGCATGGAGAGTGAACACGCGGAGCTCTGGCGGCGTCGTAGTTCACTCTTCTCTTTCTGGGCGCGCCGGAGGGGAGGAGGTGGGCAGTCATGAACTACTTTGACATCACCATCCTGACCATCATCTTGATCTTCATCTTCGTGGGGTGGCGCAAGGGTCTCTTGGCAGAGGTGGTGGGCTTGATCGGCATCGCCGCGGCGCTGGTGATGGCGGTGCGCTTCGGTCCGGACGCGGGTCGCGTCTTTGCCAGACGATTCCACCTGCCCGAGCTCCTTGCTGTCTTTGCTGGCTTCGCCTTAGTCTTCGGCGGGGTGTGGATGTTTTTCCACATCTTCAAGAGCGCCCTGGAGAAGGTGCTCTCGCCTATGGCCATCAAGTGGTTGGATAAGCTCGGCGGGCTCCTCTTAGGAGTCGTGGAAGGAGTAGTGGTCGCCAGCATCCTCATCTTCCTCTTTTCGCTCACGCCCTTGGCACCTGCGGTGGAACAAGACATCGAACGTTCGCAGCTTTATCATCCCACAGAACGCGTGGCCCCGGCGCTCTTCGACGCTGCCCGCCGCATGTTTCCCATAGAGAGGACCTTTGCCCAGCTGAAGGGCACCATGGTGGAAAGGATCGAGCGGACAGGGGCCACTTCCGTAGTCGAGCAGGCAAAGCAGCCGTTCCAGTCAGCACCCTCGCCGGCAAAGAAACGCCCGACGCGGTCCACGAGCTCTGGGGGTGGCGAGCGCGGACGCCCCTGACCATTCTTGTCGCCTATGCTCTCCGACAAAGTCCGCACTCTGCTTGAGTATGACAAGGTCCTCAATCACCTCAGCGCACTGAGCATCTGCGAGTTAGGGCGCGAGCGTATTCAAGGCTTGCGCCCGTTTCTTACCCGCGACCGGGCGCAGCACGCACTGAGCTTAGTGAGCGAAGTACGCGGCCTCCTGGAAACCGACACGACCCTTCCACTGGCAGGGCTGCAGGACATCCGCGTGCAACTGCGCAAGGCCGCTGTCGTCGGCAGCATGCTGAGCGCCGAAGAGTGCGTGCGCGTGCTCAGGACTCTGGAGGTCATCAGGCGCCTCCGCGACTTTCACAAGGCGCGTGCTGGCCGCTATCCCCTCCTTGAGGAGCTGCTCGCCGGATTGGGGGACTTTCGCCAGATCGAAGCGGAGCTGCGGCGCTGCATCGATCCGCAGACAGCCTCCATTCGCGACGTTGCCAGTCCTGAGCTGGCCCGCCTCAGGCGGGAAATCGTCCGCCAACAGGAGCGGGCTCGGCAGCTCCTCGAACAGGTGCTGCGGCGCGTCGCTGCCCAAGGGGCACTGCAAGAACAGGGGAGCACCCTGCGCGACGGCCGGCTCGTGCTGGTGGTCAGGGAGGAGCTACGCAGCAGAGTGAAGGGGTTTGTCCACGGGCGTTCCGCCAGCGGCGCCAGCCTGTTCATTGAACCGATCGAGACGTTCGAG
This sequence comes from candidate division KSB1 bacterium, assembly GCA_024655945.1. Taxonomy (NCBI): domain Bacteria; kingdom Pseudomonadati; species Candidatus Zhuqueibacterota bacterium. The sequence continues at coordinate 130,419 of JANLFK010000011.1, read as the reverse complement.
GTGAACAACCTGGTCCGTGAGCTCCGCCTAAAGGAGGCAGAAGAGGAAGAGAAAGTCCTGCGTCGTCTCACCGCCCTGGTGGGCAGCCGCGCCGAAGACCTCCTGCGCGACATGGATACCTTAGCCGAGTTGGACTTTGTCAATGCGAAGGCGCTCTTTTCGCAGAGACTGCAGGCAAGCCAGCCTGCCCTCAACGAGCGCGGCATAGTGCGCATCCAGCAGGGAAGGCACCCCCTTCTCGTCCTGAAGCAGGGGCACCAGGAGGTCGTCCCCCTGGACCTCACCCTCGGCGAGCAGTTCACCACCCTGGTCATCAGCGGGCCCAATGCCGGCGGCAAGACCGTGGCGCTCAAGACTGTCGGCCTGCTTACGCTTATGGCGCAGAGCGGACTGCACGTCCCGGCGAGCCCGGACTCGGACTTTGCGCTGTTTTCGTCCTTTTTTGCCGACATCGGCGACGAGCAGTCCATCGAGCAGGACTTGTCGACGTTTTCCTCCCATGTGGCCAACATCCGGGCAATTGTGCAAGAGGCCGATTCGTCGAGCCTGGTGCTCATCGATGAAATCGGGGCAGGCACCGATCCGGAAGAAGGGGTGGCGCTGGCGATGAGCGTCCTTGAGCTGCTCACCAGGCGAGGCTGTCGGACGGTAGTGACTACCCACCATGGCGCCCTGAAGGCATTTGCCTTCCGCACGCCTGGCGTGGCAAACGGCTCCATGGAATTTGACCCGGAGACGTTGCGCCCCACCTACCGCTTTCGCGTAGGGATACCGGGTTCCAGCTACGCCTTCCAGATCGCCCATCGCTTGGGGCTGCCCGCCGAGGTGCTGGAGCGCGCCAGAGAGCTGGTTGGACCGCAGAAGAACACCGTAGAGGGGCTAATCGCCGAGCTGGAAGAGACATTGCTGCGGTACCGGAGGCTGCTGGCAGGGGTCGAGGCGAAGGACCGGCAATTGACCGCCTTGCTGAGCGACTACCGGCAGCGGAGTACCGACCTTGCCCGCCAGACGGGCGCGCTGCAGAAAGAGGCAGCCGAGCGAGCCGAGCAAGTGCTCCGGCGCGCCAACGCGGCCGTCGAGCAGGCCATTCGTGAGATTCGCGAGCAGCAGGCCTCTCGGGAGGCCATTCACGCGGCCAAGGACATCATCGCCGCGCAACGAGCGGAGGTGGAAGAGTTGGCGGCGCAGGCGGCCGAGCCCCTCCCGGAGCCCCCTGCCCGGCTGGAAACCGCGCCAGGCCCCATTCGCAAGGGCGACACGGTGCTCTGGAATCGCTACGGCACCATGGGCGTGGTTGCTTCGCAAGCAGACGACAGCGGAAAGGTACTGCTGCGGGCCGGTAGTCTCTCCACATGGGTTCATCTCGACGAGCTCACCAAAGTTGCCGACAAGCCGGGGCCCAATAGGGGAGGCGTCACCTATCAGGTGACCAGTCCCGCCTCGGCCGGCGATGAGATCGACCTGCGCGGCCTAAGTAGCCAGGAAGCGATCGAACAGTTAGGCAAGTTTTTGGACACCGCGGCGCTCACCGGCCTGCACAGTGTAAGAGTGATCCATGGCAAAGGCACGGGCACGCTGCGCAAGAACGTCGGCGAGTACCTGCGCACCCACCCGCTCATCAAGGAAATGCGGCTCGGGGCTTGGAACGAAGGTGGCAGCGGCGTGACCATCGCAGAACTGAGGACGGAGTCATGACAAGCAGGCTCTCCGATTTGGCGCAAGCAGCGGCAGAGGTGGCAAGGATCGGCGCTACCACACTCAAACGCTATCTCGGCCAGGCCACCATCGCCCAGGCAACTGCCAAGCGACCTTTTGATTTCGTCTCGGCTGCCGACTGCGCGTCCGAACAGGCGATGGCCGCGTTCATCACCAAGCACTTTCCGGCTGACACAATCTATGCCGAGGAGGAAACCCGGCAAGAAGCCGGAGACGGCAATCGTTGGATTATCGACCCCCTGGACGGGACCACCAATTTCCTGCACGGCTACCCGATGTTTTCGGTGTCGGTGGCTATTGAACGGGCCGGCCAGGTGATCGCAGGCGCCATCGTCGATCCGGTGCGAGAGGAGTTGTTCCTTGGCGAGCGTGGCCGCGGGGCCTATCTTAACGGTGCGCCAATTCGCGTCTCATCCATCAGTGACCCGGCGCGCTGCCTTCTGGCCACGGGATTCCCTTTCCGCGCCAAGCACCTCTTGGAGCTCTACCTCCGCTCCTTTTCGGCGCTCTTCGAGCGAGTCAGCGGCATCAGGCGAGCCGGCTCAGCCGCGCTGGACCTGGCCTATGTGGCCTGCGGGCGTTGCGAGGGATTCTGGGAGCTGGGCCTGTCGCCCTGGGACATTGCCGCAGGAGAGCTGCTCATCGAAGAAGCCGGAGGACGGGTGACTGACTTTGCCGGCGCCCCTTCGGCCGGGTGGAAGGGCAACGTCGTCGCTTCCAATGGACACATCCATCCGCTCATGATGGAGGTAATCACCGCGGTTTTTGGTAGAAAGAACTCCGGGTAATCTACCTGTGCACCCACGTCGCCTTGTGACAGTCGTGCTGCTCCTCTGCCTGCTCGCCACGCTGACCTATTACGGCTACCGCGCCTACCCGGAAGTGCGGCTGGTCGACTGCCTGCGTGACCCGGAGCGCTTCGACGGCGTGTCGATCACGGTGGGCACCGAGGCGACGGTGGGGCAAATCCTCGAGGATGGATTCGTGGTCCGGCAGATGGGCCGGCTCGTGCGCGTACAGGGCGATCCCGGAGACGCGCGAGTGGGCGACTTTGTGCGCTTGCAGGCTCAGTTCCACAAGGATGGGCACTTGACCCTGCAGCGCCTCTATGTGGCGAAAAAGCGTCGTGCGAAGCTGGCTATCTCCCTACTGCCCGCACTGCTGGTTGCCGTCCTTGTTGTCCGCAGCTACCGGTTCGACCGCAAACGGCTCTGCTTTGTGGAGAGAAGACAATGCCAGACCTGACGACCCATTTGGCCTTCACGCACTTGGTGAGTCGCCCGGTTCGCCTGGGCAGCGCACGCGTGCCATTGTACGTGGGCGCGCTGCTTCCCGATCTGCTGACGCGACCGCTTTACATCCTGCATCCACCCGCCTACTACGTCGTGTACAGCCTGCACACGCCGGTGGCTACCTCCGTTGTTATCCTCCTGTTTGCTGAGCTGTGCGCAGAAGAGATTCGACGCCGTGTCATGGCGGGCCTCTTCGCAGGGGTAACGCTGCATTTCGCCCTGGACCTTCTCCAGCGACAGTTGGGGAGCGGCTACTACTGTCTCTTCCCTTTCAGTTGGAAGAGCTTTGCCCTTGGCCTCTTCTGGCCGGAGGAATCCCTGCGCGCAGTGCCTTTTCTGCTCACTGCCGTGGCGGCAACAGAAGCGGGCCTCTTTCTTTGGAGGAAGCTCCGGCACCAACCGGAAGGAACTGGCCATGAGTCCTCTTAGCAGAGCGCCTCTCGGGCGCCGCGCGGGTGGGCTTTTGGCATTGGCCTGCCTGGCAATGGCACTACTTCCCGGGTGCGTGGCGTTCAACGTCCGGATACGCACAGTGGTTGACGAGCGAACAGCCTGTCTGCGGCAGATCGACTACGCAGGTCCGGCCTGGCAACATTTCTTGATGCCCACGGGCGAGCCTTGGGAAGTGAGCCGCACCGACTCGGGGGCGACGGTGCGGGCTCTCCTCAAGAACCCCAACGCAATTGGCACGGATTTCGTCTTCGACGCCAGCCAGCACGTGGCCGACGGCGAGTGGTTGGAGTTTGCCGCCGAAAGGCGCGTCCTCGAAGCCAAGGCGCAGGCCCTGCGTGTCACCAATCGGGTTGCTTTTCGCAGGACTTTTCTCCTGGTCATGTACCGCTATCACTACCGCGAGGAGCTGCACACCCATCGCATCCCCGACTTTCTCCGCTACCAGTACCTGGGGAGGCGGTTTTCGGCCAGTACAAGGGCTGACTCTGCCGACCTTGCCAGGGAAGCCCTCAGGCTTGCGGCGAGAACCTTTCCTGATTGTCAACTCACCTGTGCCGTGCGCCTCCCAGGGACGATTTCTTCGACCAATGCCGATTGGGTGGAAGGACAAATCGCCGTGTGGGACGTCTCGCCCTTGGAGTTTCGCGAAGGACAAGCCGTGAAGGTAATGGAGGTGACCACGCGTCGCTATCTGTGGCCGAACATCGCAGCCATCGCTCTCATCGCCTTGGCGGTGCTCGTGAGGGTAGTTGTGGTGCAGGTGCGACGGTACCGTCGCCTCCACCGCGATCCCCTCTGGAGGATACGCTCTTAGGGCTTTTCTCCACCTGGGGAGAGCAATGCCTTTGCAAGCAGGCCGCTGGCACGTCCCGGCAAGTCACCACATGAACCGATGGCGTTTCGGGTCTTTCAGCAAGTCGTCCACCAATGAAACCATCTCAAGAAAGGAGAAGACCTCCATGCACGCGCTGTTCCGCCGACTACTGCTTAGCTCATGGGTGGTGGCAATTCTCTTTCTTGGCATCCAAGGAGGATACGGGGGACCATGGGCAGATAGGGCATACCGTCCTCAGAAGACCCAGTATGTTCCTGGCGAATTGATTGTCAAGTTGAAACCGGGCGCAGCCCCTGTGCTGCTCAGCGATGGCCTGGCGACGGGTGCGCCTGCCGTGGACCAGCAGCTGGCGCGCATTGGCGTGCAGAGGGTCGAGCAGCTCCTCAAAGGCCTGAAGCATGCGCCGAACGGCGGCGAGCGCATCTATCGCGTTTCCTTTGCCGCGCCGCGTGACCCCGAGGAGGTGGCTGCCGAGCTGCGCACGAGCCCCTACTTGGAGTATGCCGATCCGGTAGCTGTCCACTTCATCGAGGAGACCCCCAACGACCCGCGCTTCGGCGAGCAGTGGTACCTGCCGAAGATCAAGGCACCCCAAGCCTGGGATGTGGCCAAGGGCGATAGCAGCGTAGTTATTGCCATTGTCGACAACGGCGTCGACTACCAGCATCCCGACCTGGCGCAAAATCTGTGGGTCAATTGGAGGGAGGCGCGTGGTTTAGCCGGCGTCGACGACGACGGCAACGGCTATGTTGACGACGTCTACGGCTACGACATCGCCGAGCAGGACCCCGATCCCACCAACTGCCCTCCAGACGCCGAAGGCTACTACGACCACGGCACCCTGCTCGCCGGGGTAGCCTGCGCGGTGACCAATAACGGGGTCGGTATTGCCGGCACCAGTTGGGGGTGTCGCTATATGCCTGTTAAGACAAGCTACGACAGCAGCCCCCGCTCTGTGTCGTTTGGCTACCAGGGCATCCTCTATGCGGCGCGCACCGGGGCGCGGATCATCAACTGCAGTTGGGGCCGCTTTGGCCAGCCCATGGCCAGCGAGCAAGATATCATCAACACGGCCACCGCGATGGGTGCAGTGGTGGTAGCCTCGGCTGGCAACACGGTCACCGACGAGCTGCACTACCCGAGCGCCTACCGCAACGTGCTCAGCGTCACCTGGCTGAGCTCAGGAGACCAGCGCATCGCGGTCTATCAGAGTGGCGAGTGGGTGGGAAGTACACACGGCCCGGCCGTGGACGTGGCAGCTCCGGGCTTGAATATCTCTTCAACCGTTCCGCGCAGCGCGGGCAGCTACGGCTTGGCTTCGGGCAGTTCTTTGGCCTCGCCCATAGCTTCCGGTACCTGCGGCCTGCTAGTCACCCAGCACCCTGAGTGGTCACCACTGCGCATCATGCAGCAGGTGGTCCTCACCGCCGACAATGTCGACAGGGTCAACCCGGGATTTGAGGGGCAGTTGGGCAGCGGCAGAGTCAATGCTCTTCGCGCCGTGACCGAGGCGGAGCCTGTGCAGCTACCGCCAAAAATACACACCGACACCCTCATAGTCCGCGAGGCCGGCGGCGACGGCGACGGAGTGTTCGAGCACGGGGAGCTCATTTACATCACCGGCCGCATCCGCAACTACTCGGTGACGGTGGCAAACAACGCCTCGTTGGTGCTGAGCAGTGCCGATACCTCATTTGATTTCCCTACCCCACGCGTATTCGTAGGTACGGTGGACGCAGACGCGGACCTGGAGCTGTCCACCCCCCTGGTGGCACGCGTGCGTCCCAACGCGCAAGGGCACACTGCCACTTTGCTCCTCGGTATCGAGTACGAGGGTGGAGCCACGTCCTTCGACTCGGTGCACGTGCTTGTCGGAGTGACGCCCGTGCTGGTGGTGGATGACACCAAAGATCGCCAGGGGAGCCCGGCGAATAGCGCGGTGAACCCGGCAGAGTTTTACACGCAGCTTCTGGCCAACATAGCCGTTCCGTACGGCGTGTGGGACCACGGCCTTCTGGGCACTCCACCGGAAAGTTTCCTCAGCCAGTTCCCGATCGTGATCTGGGTGTGCGAATGGTCATTCCCTTATCTCACCTCGATCGATATGGCTGCCCTCCGCAGCTTTCTGGAGGCAGGCGGCAGCCTGTTCATTACCGGCCAGGACCTGGCCTACAGCTTAGCTGACGCCAGCAGCCCATGGTACAGTGCCGAAGGCATCACCTTTCTGGAGCAATTCCTCCACGCCCGCTACGTCGCCGACGATAGCCACCAACTGCAGGTGGTTGGTGTGACCGGCGACCCGATTGGCCACGGGTTAGCGTTTTCCATCTACCAGCCGGGCCGACAGGCTGATGAGCAATATCCTGAGGTGCTGGAGCCCATAGGAGGTGGCCTTCCGGTTTTCCAGTACAAGACGGGAGGCGTGGGGGCCGTCCGCTACCAGGGTGACTACCGGAGTCTCTACTTTGGCTTCGGCCTCGAGGCAGTGGATGCCACGTTCACAACGGTGCCAACTTCCTATTCGGCCCTGCGCCACACCGTGATGGCCCGCGCGCTTGAGTGGCTCACCCCGGTGCAGCACACCCCGTTGTCGGACATTGAGGATCCGACGGCAACGCGAGTGGTGAGCCTGCGTATGCAGCGGCTTTTCCCCGGACTCTCGCGCGTTGAGCTCCATTGGCGGAAGGCCGGGCAGGAGACGTTCAACGTCATCGACATGCAGCAGGTGGCGCGCGGAGACTACCAGGCGGCAATCCCTGCTCCGGGCGACACGGCAACGGTGGAGTATTTCTTTTCGGTGGGCACTGCCTACTACAGCATGCACCTTCCCTTCCAGGCGCCCACTGCGCTGTACCGATACAGCGTGGCGCAAGATCGCATCCCGCCGACCATCACCCATCAGCCGCTGCGGCGCCTGTTCAACGCGGCGGACACCGCATGGGTGCAGGCGGTGCTCACGGACAATTTGGGCATCGACACGACTCAGGCGTGCGTCTACTACGGGGTGAAAACCCTAAACCACAAGAGCAACCTTCTACCCACCGCGGTGCCTCATCTTTGGCGCGCGCCACTGCTGCCCATCGCCACCTACGGCGACACGGTGCACTACACTCTTCTGGTGCGCGACCGCTCCGCTGCCGGCAACGCCGCCGTCTCGGATACCTTTGCCCTGGTGGTCGGCTATGAGGACTTTGAAAGTGGTCTGGCCGACTGGGAGAGCTCCGGCTCCTGGGGATTGGATGACTTTTACGCACACTCAGGAAGTCTGAGTGCCAACCAGAGTCCCGGCCAAAACTACCCGACCAACTATGAGGGTAGCCTGTCCATGGCCTTCGGCGCAGACCTGTCGCAGACCACCGGCGCCGCGCTCTATTTCTGGACAAAATACTACATCGAACTCAACAAGGACTTTGGCTATGTAGAGGTCTCCACTGACGGCGGGCACACCTGGATGCAGCTGGGAAACCCCCTGACCGGTGTGCGTACCTCCTGGGTGGAAGAGTACCGTTCTTTGCGCCCGTTCACGGGGCCCGGTCGCAGTGACGTACGGGTCCGGTTCCGCTTCGTGAGCGATGCGGCACAGGGACCGCTCTTCCGCGGCTGGTTCATCGACGACGTGCGCATAGTGACCGGGCCGACGGTGAAGGTGGAGGAAACGCCTGCGGCTGCGAAAGCACCTAGCGCCTACGCCCTCTACCAAAATCACCCCAATCCCTTTAATCCGGCCACCGAGATCCGCTTCTCGTTGCCAGAGGCAGCGGTTGCCAAAGTGCAGGTATTCAGTCTTCTGGGACGGCGAGTTGCCACCGTCATCGACACCTTCCTGCCAGCAGGGGAACACAAGTGCCAATGGCAGGCGGTGGACGATGCGGGTCAGCGTCTGCCCAGTGGCCTGTACCTGTACCGCTTAGAGACGCCCCGCTACCAGGCTACCCGGAAGATGATCCTGTTGCAGTAGCGCTCAACACACCACGACCGCCGAAGGAGCAGAAATGCGTCGCACGAAAAGCCTTTTTGTGATGGTGCTCACCGTACTAATGACCTGGACAAGCTTACTTTTGGGTGCAGCACGTCAACTGGTGAGAGTCTATGTAGCCGAGGAGGACGCTCTGAGGCTCAAAGCCTTTGCTACCTTGGCGCCGGATATTGCTGGTCGCGCCAGGGACGGCAGCTACGTAGAGGTGATTGCCACCGCCGAACAACGCGCGGCTTTTGCCCGCTTGGGCTTGAAGATGGAAACCCTAATCCCAGACCTGGAGGCCTTGGATAGGGAGTGGCGCACCCAGGGCTACCTTGACCGTTTTCACAACTACGAGCGCCTGGTGGCGGAACTCAACGCCGCTATGAGCCACTACCCCGACCTAGTGCGGGTCATTGACATCGGCGACTCCTGGGAAAAGACGCAGGGAAAGGCCGACCGCGACATCTGGGCAGTAAAGATCTCCGACAATGTGGCAGAACAGGAGGAGGAGCCAGAGGTGCTGATCATGGGGTGCCATCATGCCCGGGAAATTATCACCCCGGAAATCGTCCTCTACTTCATGAACTACCTCCTCACCAACTACGGCACCGACCCGTACGTGACTTACCTTGTCAACAATCGCCAAATCTGGTTGGTGCCGCTGGTCAACCCCGATGGGCACGCCTATGTCTTCACCACCGACCGCTGGTGGCGCAAGAATAGAAGGAACAATGGCGACGGCTCCTTTGGCGTTGACCTGAACCGCAACTACGGGTACATGTGGGGCTATGACAACCAGGGCTCGAGTCCGGTGCCCTCGGACGCGACTTACCGTGGGCCGGCTGCCTTTTCGGAGCCGGAGGTGCAGGCCATCCGTGACCTTTGCCTGCAGCATCGCTTCAGGATCTCGGTCTCGTATCACAGCTATGGCCAGCTGTTTCTTTATCCCTGGGGCTACGTGAAGCAGAACACCCCGGACCAGACGATATTCAGGGCGTTGGCTGATAGCTGCGTAGCCTACAACCACTACACTCCCGGCAATGCCGCTTCGGGCACGATCTACATTACCAACGGCGACTCTGACGACTGGCTCTACGGCGAGCAGACGGCCAAGGAGAAAATTTTTGCCTTCACCCCCGAGGTTGGCGTGCAGTTCCATCCCGACACTTCCAGAATTACGCAGGAGATCCTGGAAAACCTTGGCCCCAACCTCTACGTGTGCTATGCGGTGGGCGAAGAGCCGATCATCGCGCACACGCCCCTGCAGGATACGGAGGACGATGTCGGGCCCTACTCGGTGAGTGTGCGGGTCTCCCCGGCCATCCCCTTGAGTTCCGCCGCAGCCTCTCCCATCCGCAGCGATGCGGTGTGGCTGTACTTCACCGTGGACACCGGAGCTGGCTTCGACTCGCTGGCCATGCTCCCTCAAGCAGAGCAAGGGCTGTACGCGGCTCAGCTGCCAGGCCTTGGCCCGGACGTCACCATTTCCTACTACCTTTCTGCACAGGATGGCAATGGGCGTGTGGGCAGGGCGCCTCGCCCTGCACCAGTGGCGCTCTACTCCTTCAGCGTGCGGCCCGACACTGTGCCACCGAGCATTAGCCACACCCCAATCCAGGAAAAGTCGGTATTCGACCACTCTTTTCCGGTGATTGCCGAAGTGAGGGACAATGCGGGGATTGCGGCCGTGTGGGTGCAATTCCGGCGGAATGGAGGCCCTCTTGATTCGCTCCGTCTGACCACCACTGGCCTGCCTGACCAATATCGCGGGGAGATCGATGCCCAGCAGAGCGCGGAAGGCGATGTGTGGGAGTACCGCATCGTCGCCGTAGACGCCTCCCGGCGCGCAAATCGGGCCATGCTGCCCGCAGCAGGCTTTTTCTCCTTCAGGGTGACCGGGGACTTGGTATTCGACTTTGAGGGCGAAGGGCACTTCACCCCCTCTGCAGGGAGCGATTGGCAGTGGGGCCGCCCGACCAGCGGCCCCCGCCAGGCCCACTCCGGACTGCACCTGTGGGCAACCAACCTGGCCGGAAATTACAGCAACTACTCCAATTCGCGCCTGGACACCCCGCCAGTCCAGCTCCCGCCCACTCTGCGCACAGCCTCCCTGAGATTTTGGCACTGGTACGAGTTCGAGTACTCCGACGCGCTCTGGGACGGCGGCAATATCAAGATCTCTGTCGATGGCGGACCTTTCGCCTTGGCGTACCCTGAAGACGGATACGACAATGTCGTCAATCCTTACAATGCCACGCTGGGCGGAGAGCCTGCCTTCGGCGGTCCGTCGGGTACTGGCGACTCTTGGCACGAGGAAACTGTGGACCTCACGCCCTTCATCGGTCATACGGTGCAGATACGCTTCCACTTCGGCTCGGACTCGGATGTCAACATGGCCGGCTGGTACATCGACGACGTCAGGTTCGCACTGGTCAGCGCGACTTCAGTGGCGAATGAACCGGTAGGGGCACCGGTAGCTTTTGGGCTTTCAGAGGCCTACCCAAATCCGTTCAATCCGGCCACCACCATCCTTGCCGCCGTGCCGCGGCAGAGTCGAGTGCGCCTGAAAGTGGTAAACATGTTGGGCCAATCTGTACGGCTTCTCTACGATGGCGACCTCCCCGCAGGCCATCACGAGATGCGATGGGACGGCAACACAGAATCGGGAGCTTCTGCGCCCACTGGCATCTACCTTCTCCACCTAGAGACGCAGGGCTTTCGGGCAGTGCGCAAGGTGGTCAAGCTGCAGTGACAGAGGTAGCAAGAGGATGCCCTACGCGAGTGGCACTTGTATCGTGGGAAAAATCGCTTGCTATTTGGCCGGTATTTGCGTACCTTACAGGCCCGGAAACAGTTCCGTCCGTCCTGGCGTCGGAAGTGCGGGAGCAATAACTCTGAGGGACCTACCATGAAGCGAAGAGTTGCCTTTGCAGCGCTGGCGGGGACTGTGAGCGTCCTTCTGCTCGTCGACCTCCACGCCGCACCAACTCCCCAATGGCACGCCGACTATGTGCAGGGGTTGCAGGCCGCGCAAGAAGGGCGCCTACAAGAGGCGGTGCAGCTTTTCCAGCAAGCCCTCAAGGTTCGTGCCAAGGACAGTGCCAAACAGCGCGCCCAGGGCACGACTTTCATCGAGTACTATCCGCACAGGGAGTTAGGGATTTGCTACTACTACCTGGGCGACTTGGAGAACGCGCGCCGCGAGTTGAACATCTCTCTGTCGCAAGCCCCCACCCCTCGCGCGCGGCGTTTCCTTGACCTGGTCAATCGTGGCCAAGCACCGCCCAAGGGCGAAGTGCCCCCCTTTGACGAACAACCACCCCCGCTGGGCAAAGAGCCGCCTGCCAAGCCCACAGAACGCGAGCCGACCGGACCCACGGCAGTAGGGGAACGGCTGAGCATTGCGGTTCTGCCATTCGCCAGCAAAGGGATCGGCCGCGAGCTCGGTCAAATCGACCTTCTCGACAAGGTGATCACCGAGCTGGTCAACCTCAACCGCTTCAAGGTCATTGAGCGGGCGCAATTGGAGAAGATCCTTGCCGAACAGCAATTGGGCATGTCGGGCGTGCTGGATGCCTCCACCGCTGCCCAGATCGGCAAGGGGATCGGCGTAGACGCCGTCATGATCGGCAGCATCACCCAGGGCGGCAACTCGGTGACTATCGACGCACGACTCATCGACACCGAGACGGCCACCATCATTTCAGCCAAGGACGCTTTCGTCACCGGCATCAGCCTGCAGAGCCTGTCGCAGATGATCAGCGAGCTGGCTGGCAAGTTCCGGGACGACTTTCCGCTGGCAAACGGCTATGTCATCGGCATCGATGGCAGCCGCGTCACGCTCGACCTTAGCTCAAGCAGCGGCTTGAAAAAGGGGCGCAAGTGCATCATCTACCGGGAAGGGGCACCCATCGTGCATCCGGTCTCAGGCAAGGTGATCGGCAGGATGATCGACGAGCTCTGCGAGGTGCAGGTCACCGATGTGTTCGAGTCCTATAGCCTTGCTACGGTCACCAAGACCAAGGCCGGGGCGCCGGCGCTGCGTGACCGGGTCATCACCAAGTAGGCAGAAATACCCGTTTAGCTGACACGGGCGGCAAGAACCGCCCACGCTGCGCAACGCTTCACTTCCAAAGGAGGGTCACCTATGAGACGCACGACCACTGTCCTGCTTGTCCTGGCGCTTTTTGTCCTGTCCGGCCAGGCCCTGGCCCAAGCCCGTCGCGGCCAGATTGAGTTGTTCGCGGGGGGAGCAATCCCTCTCGCACCGGATGAATTCAAGGACTATTTCAAGGTAGGCTACAGCCTGCACGGCCAGTACGTCATGTTCCCCTCGGAGCGGCTGGGCGTGACCTTTGGTGCCGCCTATGAACTGTTCTCCTTCAACGGCGACAAGTTCTTGGACGAGCTGCAGACGACGATCGGTCCGTACCGGGACTATTTCGACGTGACCGGGAACGGACACATCGTCGAGCTCGCCGTTGGCCTGCGGCCCTACCTCACGCCGGCAACTGCGCACACCCAGTTCTTCCTGCTTGGCCAGGGCACGTACAACATGCTCGGCACCGAAATGACCGTCAAGATAGACATCCCGGGCTACTACTCCGAAAAGGAGACGTACAAGGATGATGAGAACAAGTTCGGCATTGCGGCGGGCGCCGGCTTCGAGACACCCCTCTCGGAGAGCATGAACTTGATCATCCAGGGCCTCTATCGCCACATTTTTACTAAGGATGAGGCCACTACCTTTGTCGGTATTACCGCCGGCATCGTGTTCTGACGGCCAACTGCCGAACATACGAGAGGCCGGCTGCCCTCAGCAGTCGGCCTCTTGCTTTTGACTAGGAACCGCGTAGCGTCACTGCAGTTGAAAGACCAGACCCAAGCCCAGCAGCAGGTAGTCGAGGCGCTTGGCAGGATAAGGGTAGGGGTATTCGAACAGCTGCGCGCCGGCTTCGTAGCCCACCATGCCCCGGAGTTCGCCACTGAACACAGTGGTGTACGCAAGGCTCAGGCGCAGCTGCGCAAGCTCAGGCACGAGCTGGACAATGAAGCCCCCACCGAACTCAACGCCGAAGCGCAGCTTCCACTTGAAGCGGAACTCCTCGCGGGCGATGGGTGTGTCCTGCCCACCTCGGCCCACATCGACGGCCCGTCCAGAGTAGAGGTAGAGCCCGCCTCCGCCATGCGCAAAAGGCCGCACCGTAGACTCGCTCCAGGGATCAATCTCCACGCCAGTGCCCAAAGAGAAAACGTCGTGTCGGAAACCGGCGATAGTCCCTGCTGAGGTAAAGGTCTTTTCCTTCTCGCCAAACGAGGCAATGGCACAGGTCGTGCGCAGGTAAACCGGTCCGAGCGGGTGCAGGTAGAGTGCCTGCAACCAGAAGCCTGGCTGCGCCCCCTGCGCCACCGGGTCGTCATGCGGCGGTCTGGCGAAACTGGCCGTCGGCAGACCCACTCCGGCCTGGCCTCCTGCCAGCTGGCAGTGCACCGGGGCGGTTGCACCGAGCAAGAGCAAAAGGCATCCGACAAGCGCGCCCCAGACTCTACGCGGCGATTGCATCTTCCTCACGTGCTCTCTTCCGTTCTGCTGATGGGTCAGGCGACACAGCCCCCTTCAGCTCACCGCCAGCGGCGCAGCCTGTGCCTCTTCGGCCGGAGATGGCTTTCCCAAATAGGTCTTGACCTTCTCCTTACCCATGAGGACGCGCAGCGCCCCGTCGCGGAGGGCGGTCATCTCGTTCTCTCCAGGGTAGACGGTCACCCCGACGTTGAGCGCCGCAATGCGTTGCTTGATGCGCTCTACAAAGGGCTGGCACCGGGCGAGCCCTCCGGTCAGCAACACCTGGTCAACCGGCTCTCCTTCAAAGGCGGGCAGAAGAGAGGTGATCCACCGCGCCACCTGGTAGGCCATCGCCTCGAACACTGCCACAAACTCAGGCTCGCCGGCCAGCACGCGTCGCTCCACCTCGCGAAAGTCCGAGGTTCCCACCAGGTCGATGAGCCCACCCCGGCCTTTGTTCTTCAGCTTCATCTCTTTCAGCGTGTACTTTCCCGAGTAGCAAAGCTGAATGAGCTGGCCAACGGGAAGTGACCCACTCCGCTCCGGGGTGAATGGGCCTTCGCCATCCAGCGCGTTGTTGACCTCGGCATAGCGCCCCTTGAAGTGCGCTCCAATGCTAATGCCGCCTCCAAGGTGGGCGACGATGACGTTGATCTCGCGATAGAAGCGGCCCGTCTCCTCTGCATAGCGCTTGGCCGTGGCGATCTGGCTTAGCGCGTGCGAGATGATTTTGCGCCGCAACTCCTTCAGGCCGGTGATCTTGTAGATCTCGCTCACCTCGTCCACCACCACCGGGTCGACAATGTAGGCCAGAATCCCCAGCTCTTCGGCGATCTCGGCGGCAATGAGTCCGCCGAGGTTCGAGGCATGACTGCCCTGTACGCAGGCGCGCAGGTCCTGCTTCATGCACTCGTTGACCAGAAAGGTGCCGCTGGGCACTGGCCAGATCAGACCCCCCCTTCCCACTACGGCGTCCAGGCGGCTGATGTCAATCTGCTTGGCTTGCAGTTCCGAGAGAATAACTCTCTTGCGGAAATCGTACTGCTCGGTGATTTCCTCAAACGGCGCCAGTTCCTCGGCGCTGTGTTTTATCTCCCCAGCGTAGACCTCGATGTCCCCTTCAAAGTAAGCGACCTTTGTCGAAGTGGACCCGGGATTGATGGCCAGGATGCGGTAGCCGGGAAAGAAGCGGTCACGCGGGGTCGCCTGCCACTTGCCGGACTTGAGCAGCATGAGGATGTTGGCCTTGGCACCAAGCACCACGTCGCTCTCGGTGGACTCTTTGGAAAAGTCCACGACCTTGTTGGCCAGTCCACCTGAGACAGGGAACTTTTTTGCCGTCGGGTAGCGGGTGGCGTACATGTTGTAGAGAAAATTGCCCAGGTCTAGGTTAGGGGCAATGAGGACGTTGACCCTGCCGAGGGGTGAATCGGGATGGTAGCGCTCCCCCAACTTCACCACTGCTGCCTCGCGGGAGATGGCGCAGCTAATCTGCACCTCCGCGTCGATGCGGATGGTAGCGTACCGCGGGTCGCGGCGAACCAAGGCTGCCAAGCGCTGCGGCACCAGCTCCGCCGCCTTGCGCACCAAGTCCACCGACGGCCCTTCGTCCAACCCCTTGGTGGAGTAGGAAACAATGCAGCCGTTGATGCAGGGAAGCACATCCTGCGGGATGATGTCGCGGGCAATCTTGCAGGTGCCCACGGCCACGTCCGCCAGGCGCGCGGGCGTCATACGCGCGTTGACGGCCACGTCGCCAAAGGCCACGATGTTCTGCTCGTAAAACTGCTCCGTGTGCCCTTCTGGCAGGACGAAGATCCCCGCCTCGAAGGCCGTGCCCTTTTGGCCGACGATGCGCATGAAGGGTCGAAAGAACTCGCGCGGCCCATACTTGAGGCCGCCGAACGCCATGTCGGCATACCCCAACTTGACGGCCATGATGGCAAACATGGGGGGCTGGCTCACGAGTTCGCGCGCCTCCTCCTCGCTGCCCAACCATGCGTGTTTGCGCCCGATGCGCACGTACTCCCGCGCGAACTCCTCGAGGAGCTCTTCCTCCTTCGCCAGGTCCACCGCTTTGATATTAGCGAGCAAGTACTCGATGCGAGTGGCGTCCATTTGCGGACAGGCGCGCTTGGCAAAGGCAGCAATCTCTTCTTCGCTTGCCGGGATAACGATCTTGGCAAAACGCACCAGCCGCGCCGCGGCCATGATGACCCGTGGGTCCAAACCGTCCGCGAAGATGGCCGTGGGCTTGATCTTCTCTATGGCCAGTATCTGTTCGTCCAACGAGCGCTCAATGTCGAACACCCGGCTTCCCTCCTGTGGATTTGTCCTTGCCTCTCTATGCATTCAGGGCCTGTCAGGTCAGCAAGCCACCTGTGGCTCAGTCGGGCGACTTCTTGGCGTCAAGGGTAGCGCGCACCACCGTGAGCAACTGCCGCAAGTCGAAGGGCTTCTGCAGGATGCCGTCGCTGACCTGCGCCAACTCCTCCTGCCCGCGTGGGGCGGGAACGAAACCGCTGGTCAAGAGTATGGCTACCTCCGGCTTTTCCGAACGGATGGTGCGGGCACACTCTTCACCGGGTAGGTCCGGCATGAGAAGGTCCACGATCACGAGGTCGATTTCGTCGGCCCGCTGGCGGAAGAGATCCACGCCCTCCACACCCCCTTTGGCGGTCAACACCTCGTAGCCGTGCCTGCTGAGCATCCTCTGACCCAATTCGAGCATCTCTTCCTGGTCGTCAACGAGCAGGATACACTCATTGCCCCCCTTGAGCGGCAACCGTTTCTTCTCCGGCTCAGGCTTGAGCTGTTCCGTCAGTGCCGGCAAGTAAATGTCAAAGGTGGCGCCCTGGCCTGGCGCGCTGCTCACCTGGATCTCACCGCCGTGCCCGGCCACGATGACGTAGACGATGGACAAGCCCAATCCGGAGCCCTTCCCTTTCGACTTGGTGGTGAAGAAAGGCTCGAAGATGTGCTTGATCGTCTCTTGGTCCATGCCTACGCCTGTATCGGAGACGCGCAGCCGCACCACTTCATGCAGCTGTTGATTCTTGAACTGACGCCGTTGCTCGTCGGTGAGGGTAACGTTGTCCGTCTTGATGACGATCTTGCCCCCCTCGGGCACGGCGTCGCGTGCATTGACGCAGAGATTGATGAGCACCTGCTGCAGCTGCACCGGGTCGCCGGAGATGATGCGCAGGTCTTTGGCCAAATGCGTCCTGAGCGCGATCCCCTCGGGCAGGCTATGCGAAAGAAAGCGCGCCGTCTCGCGCACCACCTCGTTGAGCTGCATGGGGCGGCGCTGGGGCCTGGTGTTGCGACTGAAGGCGATGAGCTGCTGGGTCAGCGAGCCCGCCATAGAGGCAAGCTCGATGATCTGCCTCACCATCCCGCGCAGGTGCTCCGGGAGCTCCTCCTCAGCGTCGAGCAACGAGGCGTAGCCCAGGATTTCGGTGAGGACGTTGTTGAAGTCGTGGGCAATGCCGCCTGCCAACATGCCGACGCTTTCCATCTTCTGCGCCTGCTGGAGCTGTTCCTCCAGGGAACGCTGCTGGGTAACGTCCCGCAGTACCACGAAGGCGCCCACCACTTTTCCCCTCTTACGCCGCGGCGTGAGACTCACCTCCAGCCGAAGGATTGCCGCGCTCTTGGTCAGGCCGTCGCCCTCCGTCTGCACCCTGCTGGCCTGCCCCTGCATGAGCTGGGCAAAAAGGCCGCGCAGCGACTCGCGCTCGGTGGGATGAAAGAATTCCCACAACTCCATGCCGGCGAGTTCTTTGCGCGTGTAGCCGAAAACCTCGGCCACGCGACGATTGGCGTACACAATGCCGCCGGCGGTGTTGACAATGACCACCCCCTCGGCGATGCTCTCTGCGAACGACCTGAAGCGCTCTTCCGACTCGCGCAGGCGGCGCTCTGCAGTGCGGCGGCGGGTCACGTCGGTAAACCAGGCCTCGATGCATTGGCCGTGGTCCGGCGTAGTGACCTCCCGGGCATGCACTACCAGTTCGACCTTGCGCCCGTCAAGCCGAGTGGCCGTTACCTCCCGCGCCCGCAACGGCCCTTTGGCCAGCTCGCGGGCCAGCACCTGGCGAGCCTGCTCGTCCAGCAAGGAGGCGATTCCGCGCCGATTGAGCTCCTCAACAGCGGAGGCGCCGAGAATCTCCAAGCCAGCGCTGTTGACCTGGATGACCCTCCCCTGGCGGTCCACCAGGCATACGCCCACCGCTGCGTGTTCCACCAAAGCCCGGTACTTCTCTTCAGAGCGCCGCAGTTCCTGCTGAAGGAGGTACTCCTCGGTAGTGTCGCGCGCCAGGCCGTGCACCCCCACCAGTTTGCCCTCGCGATAGAGCGGAAGGATCTCGGTCGAGAAGGTCTGTACCACCTTACGTTCGCGGTCGACGTGCACGGTGCGCACGCCGGACATCACCCGCCCAGTTCGGAAGACCGCTAAGCAGGAACGACGGAATGTCTCCCAGCTCTCCGGCGTGTGCGTTATCTTGGCGCGCACCAAGCCGCCTTCGGCCTTCAGCGTAGCCAGGTCAGGGATGTCGGCAAAGCCACGGCTGAGCTGCAGGGGAATTGCCAGCTCGAAATGCTCAGGGTCGGGAATTTCAATAGCCCAATAGAGATCCCGCGAGGTCTCGACCAACTGCCGATAGCACTGGTCGGCATCGGCGCCGCTCACTTTTCCCGCCTCTTGAAGCGCGACCACCACGAGCCGGGTGTGGTTTTCCCCGTAGACGGTGAACATGCGTGCGCCCACGGCTGCCAGGGCGCCGTCTTTCCTGCGCAAAGTTAGGGAGACACCGATCAGCTTGCCGGCCTCCGCGCCGCTCAGCCATCCGGCCGCGTTCGCCTGCTCGTCGCTCGCCACGAGCTCGGCAAGGGAGCGTCCGCGCAATTCCTCCTCTGCATAGCCAGTGAGGGCGGCCGATGCGACATTGGCATGAAAGATCTTCCCGTCCGCTGTACAGACCAAGCAAGCAAGCGGGAGGCCCGCCACCAGAGACCTGAGCAAGTCACCTGCATCCGGTCGAACTCCAGGCGTAGAAGGCGCCGGCAAAGCCAAGAGGGCCACCGCTCCACCTGCAGGGATTGCCATACAGCGCGCGCCTGTGCGGTCACCCGACTTGTGGAGGAGCTGCACGTCAAGCACCCTGGGCGCGGGCGATGGGGAAGTTTCTGCCACCTCAAAGAGCCCCTCTGCCCCTGCGATGACCGACTGCAAGTGGGCGCCCGCAAGCTCGCCGGCTGCGTATCCCAGCTCTTGCTCCACCGCCCGGCTGTGCCGCAGGATCCGCTGCGAACTGTCCACCAGGAGCGCCGGCCCTGGCCACCCTTCCACAAGGGCCTGCAGCTGCGCAGTCGCCAATGCTGGCGCAGTGGGTGGCTGCATCCCCGTCTCCACGCGCTGCACCACTCCCAGGTACGTGGGAGGCGCACCTGCTTCCCTCTCGAGAGCGGCCATGCTCAGCACGGTCGGCAGTTGGTCGCCATCAGCGGTGCGCACTGTCACCTGCCGCGCGACGATTTCATTTTTGCCTTGCAGCTCCTCCAGCAGCGGCAGGCACTCCAAGTCTATGAGGTCGCCGAGCAGGTTGCGCCCCACCAATGCCTGGCCCCCGGCGTAGCCGAGCATCCTGGCCAGTTCCTGGTTCGCCGCGCTGATTTGCCAGTCCACTGTGGCAACGAAAGCGCCTGCCGGAATGAGTGCTAACAGCCGTTCCGTCACCAGGAGCGAAGGCAGGGCCGCAGGGGCCTCTGGGGCAGGCGCGGCCGGCGGCACACCCAGCGCCTCTCCCACCGCCTGCTCGATGGCTTCCAGCATCGTGAGGAAGTTGGCCCCCAGATAGACGTCTACCGGGTCAAGAAAATCCTCGCCAGAGACGGCTCCCCCGCTGCTCACGACTTGCTCATTGAGCAGCTCCAGTTGGCGCCGCACCTCGCCAAAGGTCTGCGCCACCCGCACCACGGCAGCCACATCCGAGTCAACGACCATTGGCAGCGCCGCTAAGGCTACGCCACCGCAAAAGAGCGTGGCCACAAGGCGCTTGCCCTGCATCGCGTCCCGGTCACGCAGCAGCCAGTTGGCAGAAAGGCAGTGGTAGAGACCTTGTAGGGCCGAGGCCGAAAGGGAGGCCTTCTGTTCGACAGATTTGCTCGGGGTGGTAAGTGAGTGACCGTGGCGGTCACGGATGGCGATGGCCACGTGGTATTTCTGGGCCAGCTCATCCTGAACCGCTTGCAGGCGGGCATGCACCTCCTCGGCAGCAGGCGCCGATATCATGTCAGACACCTCCGCGGCAACGACCAGTCCTCACACCCTCAACACCTCTTCACCTCCACTGCCTGCCCCGCCCGGGGCTGCCTGACCACGCTACAATGTACACAAACTCCGCCTCAATGTCAACGTGAAACTGACACCCTACCCACCTGCGCTAAGCTGGCATCCCATCCGCGCATAGCGCGCGAAGAACTCGCCTATGCGCTCATAGGCGCTCTCCAACACCTTTTCCGGGGGCAGAAACACCACCCGAAAGTGCTTCGTGCCGGGTTTCTGACCGAACCCACTTCCCGGCACTACCACCACGCCCGTTTCCAAAATGAGGGCACGCACAAAGTCGTCGTCTGTTCCGTCCACATCAAGGCGGGGGAATGCATAGAAGGCACCTTGTGGCTTGACGCACGAGATGCCCGGTATCGCGTTCAACATGCGCACGGTAATGTCCCGACGCCTGGTCAAGCGCGCCATCACATCTTCCAGGTGGCTCTGGTCCCCTTCCAGGGCCGGGCGGATGGCCCATTGCTCTGGGTGATTGGCGCACAGCCTGGCGCGCAGCAGCTTGTTGATTGCCTCCACATAGTCTTTGAGCCATTCGGCCCTGCCGCTGACGATCCCCCAGCCGATCCGGAACCCGGGCACCAAGTAGGCTTTCGACAGTCCGTTCAAGGTGACCACCGGCACCTCTGCGTTGAGCGCGGCGATAGACACGTGGCGCAGGCCGTCAAAGATGAGCTTGTCGTAGATTTCGTCGGCAAAGATCACCAGACGATGCCGCAAGGCAAGCTCGATGATGTTTTGCAGCACCTCTTCGCGATACAGAGCACCGGTGGGGTTATTGGGGTTGATGAGCACGATCGCCCTGGTCTTCCCGTTGATCTTCTTAGCGATGTCGCGCACGTCCGGCTGCCAGTCGCTTTCTTCGTCAAGATAATACTCATTGACCTCCACGCCCAGCTTATTCAGGAGGGCGCTGTAGAGCGGGTAACCCGGCGAGGGGAGGAGCACATTCTCCCCCTCATTGGCAAGGGCGGTCAGGCAGACGTCGATGGCCTCGCTGGCGCCGGTGGTGATGAAGACGTCTAAGATGTTGTCGATCCCTTTGGCCCGAGCCGCTCGCGCAATGGAGTCGCGAGCCTCCTGCACCCCGGATGAAGGGGAGTAGCCGTTCATGTTGCGCAGCATGGCCCGGTAGGTCGCCTCGATAATGTGCCGTGGCGTCTGGAAGTCAAAGGCATTCGGGTCGCCGATGTTCAGGTACAGCATCTCTTTGCCCTGTTTGGCCGCCTGCTCGGCCAAGATCACGATGTCCCGCACCGCATAGGTAATCTTCTCCGTGCGGCGGGCCGGCACAATCACTCCGTCTCCTGCCATTCCTACCTCCTGGATGTTCTCCATGCTGCATCAAGCCCTAAGCCACGCTCGGCATCACTCCCCCATCAGCTGCGTTCCGTAAGCAAAGAGGTTACCGGCGCGGTAGATTTCCAGCTGCACCGACGAGAACGGCACTGCATTGATCGTGGCACCGTTGGTGCGGTTCACGATGCGACCGCTCGCCACGTCCACCTCGATCTCGTCGCCATGGTTAAGGGGGGCGTCGCCGAGGCCCGGGCACTCCAACAGCCCCAAGCCAGAATTGATGGCGTTACGCTTGTAGATGGCGCCGGTGGATTCACTGATGATGAGCTTAATCCCTAAGGTGCGGAAACAATCCACCCCCTGTTGCCGGGAGGAGCCACAGCCAAAGTTCTTGCCCACCACGACGATATCCTGGGGCGTGGCCCTGCGGCCAAAATCTTCGTACCCGCGCAGGTTGTCGAATGTGTACTGCCCCATCTGGGCCACGTCCCTGATGTGCAAATAGCGGTTGTGAAAAATCATGTCGGTGTCAATGTCGTCGATCAGGTCCCCACGCTCGTCCACGATCTTGAACACCCTGCCCACGATGAGCTCGGCTCCACCGGCAGGTGTCGAAGGAGTCGGCGAGAAGACCTCTGCCTGCGCCGGGCGAGAGGGGCGCACCGCAGCGGAAGGCGTCGCCTCACTTCTCCGCACCAAACACTGGCCATCGGGCACAAAATCGATGAGCGTATGGGCCACAGTCGTCGGGCAGGTAATGAATCCCCGCAGGGCACTGGCCGCTGCAGTGGCCGGGCTGGCCAGGTAGGTGTCGCCTTTGCCCTGTTTGCCGCGAAAGTTCCTGTTGGAGGTGCTGATCTGCACCTCATGCTCTCCCACCATGCCAATCTGGCCAGAGGCACATCCGCCACAGCCCGGGTGGCTGACCACCGCCCCTGCTTCGCGGAAGATTTTGATGAGTCCATCGTCCAACAGCCGGTCGTACACTTCCGCCGTGGCCGGGACGATCTTGAGCATCACGCCCTCTGCGACGCCCCGGCCACGCAGAATGCTGGCCACCACCGCATAGTCCTCGTACCGTCCGTTCGTGCAGGAGCCGATAAAGACCGAATCGATGCGCACGCCGCCCAGCTCGCTGGCCGGCACGACATCGGCAGGACTGTTCGGCCTGGCCACCTGCGGGCGCAAATGGCTCACGTCGATGTCGATGACCCGAACGTACTCCGCATCGGAATCGGCAGTCACCGGACTTACCGCTCGCCCAGAGCGCGCCCGGCAGTAGGACAGGACCTCCTCATTGGGCACCATGAACGCAGCGATGGCACCCATCTCGGTGGCCATGCTCGCCAAGGTGATGCGGCCGGCAAGAGAGAGTTGGTCGATGGCCGGGCCGTAGAGTTCCACCGCCTTCCCCAGTGCCCCTTTTGTCCCTAACTTGCCCACGATGTACAGCGTCAGATCCTTTGCCGTGGTGGGATAGTGGAAGGTACCGTAAAGGTTGACACGAATAGTCGCCGGCACTTCGAACCAGGTTCGCCCCGTCTTGAAGGCGAAAGCAATGTCCTGGTCGCCCATTCCCTGGCCGAATGCACCGATGGCCCCGAGGATGTTCAGATGGCTATCGGTCCCGACCATCACTTCGCCGGGCACCACCAATCCCTGCTCGATAACCACGTGCGAGCCAATCCCCTGGTTGACGTCGTAGACGCGAATACCCTGCTCGCGGGCAAACAGGCGGCAGATTTGTTGGTTGTCCGCATAGCCGGCGGTGTTGGCCGGCACGTTGCAATCGAAGGTAAACACGGTGCGCGACGGGTCGGCCACGTAGTTGCCCTGGTAGTGCTCGCGCAGGTTCTTGACCACATTGGCCCCGCCAAAGTCGCGCGCGCTGCGCAGGTCGATGTCCATCCACACAATCTCGCCGGCCCGCGCCTGGCGGTCCGCATGAGCGGAGATGATTTTCTCGATGATCGTCTGTCCCATAGCACTCCTTGCCGCTGCTACTGCTGCCGGAATAGCGTGACCATTTGGCGAAGTGTCTGCTCCTTGACCTTCATCATTTCCTCCTTGGAGGAACAGAAAATGGTGCCGGCGGCTGCTCCCTTGTGCCCGCTCCCGATGTTCAGCTGGCGCATGATCTCGCCCACGTCCTTGCTGTGTTGCTCTGCAGCCATGGTGACGCCGAGAGAAAAGGAGATGCTGAGATCAGTAGTCTTGGTGCCATCGCGGAACAGGTTGCGCACCTCGATGACCCCTTTCGCCTGCGGAAAGAGCAGATAGGCGAGCTGTCGTATCACCTGGGGCCTGCGATTGTGGCGGGTGAGGTCCAAGACCACCAGCTCCTGCTCCGGGTCTTCTGGCAAGAAGCGTGCATCGGCGCGGACGAGCTCCAGCATCTCCTGTTCGAGCCGCCGGTAGCGCGCAAAGCGCTCTTGCACATCCGGTTGCGCAGCCACGCTCCCCAGGGGTTCCTCCTTTAACCGCTGCACCAAGGAGCGTAAGTACGGCCACTTGCCACCGTCGGGCTGCTGCTGGAGGAGCTTGATCGTGCCATCCACCACCTTGCCTGGCGTCTCTTTGCGCCATTCCTCCACCGACCCAAAGCGGAAGGCATCGATCACGTCCGCCTCGGCCACCAGCTCGGCAAAGTGCGCGGGCAGAGCAATCCCTTGCTCGGTGAAGTACTCGTAGAGCACACGCGCACATGAGTCACGCGGGGCAAACCGGCCGCTCACCTGCTCAGGGTCAATCCCGCGTAAGTGCAACTCCTCGAGGTTGGCCTCGTGGTGATCGAACCACAGCCCGCACTCCAACGGGTAGGGCAGGTCACAGACAACATCCGCTTTGGTAATGGTGATGCGCGCCTCGCTCACCGTCCGCGGCCCGGTGAATTCGATGTGGTTCACATGCAAGGCGTGTGAACAGAGGACGGCACAGGCCAACCCGTCAAAGTCCTCGTGCGTGATTATCTTCTGGTACATCCACTTGGCTTCCCAGCTACGTGGTGGCTTCTGGGCGCTCCTGCCGCGGGCGCTCGGCCAGGTCTCAGGCCTGTGGCCACGGCTTGCGCAGGAGGGCAGCGAAAATTTAGGAAATCTGCGCACAAGGGTCAAGCTCTTTGTGACGCAAAAAAAATTGCGCTTTGCATGTTATCTTACCGGCGTCAGGGGGCGGGAGCCGCGCCATCTTGCATCCACCCCTGGGGGCACAGCCTCTTGACTGAAAACTGCTGCGCGTTTCAACTCGTGTAAGCGAGCGCTTTTCATTTTGCCCTGCCGCCGAGGCGCTACGGTTCCCACCACACTTGGTGGCACCGGAGGCGGCTGCGATTGGGGCTTGAGGTGGGGCGCTGAGCGGCGTTTGCCGGAGGGCCAAAGTGGGGAGGCCAGCCGTTCTATGGGTGCACCGGTCATAAGCGCGGTGCGCACGCCGCGAAAGTGGGTCCTGCTCACCCCATATCACCTCAGTGAGCACGTCGTGTGGCGGTTTTGGGAAGAGTGGGAGTACCACCGCGTTTTCCTGACGCCGCGCCGTCTCAGGGGACAGATGGGGTCGCTTTGGTGCTGGAGACGTTCGACGTGGCTCCCTCTTTCGATGCTCGCCTCCATTCACCTCAGCCGCCGCTTTGCCTGGTGGTGGCTGCTCCTAAGCGTGCTCAACGCCGGGCTTGCCGCGGCCAAGTTCTGCGGCGCCCGCGTGCTCCCTGCGGTACAACCGATCGTGTTTCTGCTCATCTCAGCCGTGTGGGCTCTTTTCTTCCTGATCAGGAGCTGGTAGCGCGCGACCTTTGCGGGGCCGACGTGCAGCATTGAGCTTGTTGTTCCCCTGACGGCAGGGCCTGGCCTTCGCCGCTTTTGCCTTCGCGTGATAGAGTGTCAGGAACGGCTCGGCGGTGCCCAGCCAGAGGAGGAGCCCCCCGCCACGGGCCTGCCGCCGTGGCCCCGGAAGCCACACGGCTTGCCGCCAGGAGGGCCCCCTCGCCAGCGCAGGGTGCCCAGGACGCTGAAGTCCGCCCGTTGGGTTTAGCCAGCTCCGCCGCCAGAACCACCAGCGCCACCGCCAGCGCCGGTGGCCGAGCTCACGCTGCTGGTCACCGTCGAAACCATCGAGCTCAGCGCCTCGGCAATTCCTCCTCCTGGCCGCGAGGCAATGCCCCCCACATACCAGGAAAAGGTGGCCAGTTGTTCCTCAGGCATCTGCCCCAAGAACGCCTCCATCGCTTTGGAACGAACACCCAGGGCGGTGCCATACACCAGCAGCTTGTCAACCTCAGATGGGTACTCCGTGAATTGCGCATCTTTTGCCCCGAATTTGGCCAAGTATCTGGACAAGGCCTTCCACTGCCGGGCTTCGACCTCCGCCTCAGGAGTGCGGCGCGGCACGAGAAAGGAGAGGGCAAACACACCGAGCGTGACACCAGCCAACAGCAAAGCCCACTCCTCCACCAAGAAACCGGCTGCCACCGTCAACAGAAGCAGCAGGCCGGAAAGGAGCAACGAACGTTTCATGGCGCGTAAGCTCTCCTGGTCGTAGAAGTTGCGCGCCCTGGCCTCCGTGGCCACCTCTTTGCTCCACTGGGAAAAGAACGAAGCCGTCGCACTTCGGTGTCTCTTCAGCTCCGCAAGACTGAGGCGGGTTTCTCCGTCCGAAAGAGGTCCGAAAAGGTAGGCCAGCAGCGTCCGTTCATAGAGCAGCAGGCGACCCTCGTCTGCATCGCGGCGTGCGCGCTCCCTGTCCAATTCAAGCACATATTCGGGCTTTGGGATTCGGCCGCGCCTGTCGCCTGCGGGCTGTTCTTCGACGATCTTGATGAGCCCGCGCCGCGCCAAGTCCAGGAGCGTGGCCACCATGGCATTGGCGCTCACGGTGCGGTCAAAGACCAGGTAGCTGACCAAGGCGGGTGGCGTATCCGTCGGGGGGACGCCGGACAAGGCTGGCTGCCCTGGCACCGGATGGCGGCGACCGTAGACGCGGTAGATGTTCCACCAGCTCAGCAGCCCACCGACGCTGAGCAGTGCGACAAACCACCTGCCGTGCTCCTTTCGCGCCTTCTTGCTGGCCTCACCTGCCAGAGCCTGCTGCCGCTCGAGGTTGGCGCGCTCGGCCCACGCAGCCTCCTCCTGCAGAATAACCGCCTGGACGGAGTCTGGCTGCACCGGGGCGCCCGCAAAGACTTGTGCAGGATATAGGGCCCTTACCTCCCAGAAACGCCGTTTGGGAAGCTGTGCCACGTCGGCCAAAATGGTCCCGTCGTCGCGAATGAGAACATTCCCCCAGAGGGGACCATGCGCCCAAGCGCGCACTTGCCCTGTCGCAAGTGGTTGCGGCGGCACAATGCGCACGGTCACCGAGCCACTTGGCTTGTCCCAACCACTCCCCACGAACTGGTAGTAGAGGACGGCAACGTCCGGGTGACGGCGTACGACGTCCAACAGGCGGAACCGCAGCGTGAAGGTGCGCACCTGGTTGCGCGCGCGATAATACCAGCGCACGCGCAAGAGCTCGGCGGTCTGTTCGATGGTGTAGGTGCCAGGTTCCTGCGAGTCATCCAAGCAATACTCCATTTCTCCTTCGCTCAGCCGCACATCGCGGACGCCCCCGGTGCCGGCCAGCGGCAACTCGTAGCTCGCCCAGGTGAAGTTGCCCACAAACCGATACTGCCGCTGCTCGACCACATCCATGCTTCCGTCCTCGTGCAGGTAGGCGTTCACCCATACGCCCAGGATGTCGTACCTCTTGCCGGCCGCCTGAAGAGGGGACAGGCAGAACAGCATCATGAGCGCAGCAACAACCCAGCGCCGAACGAACATCATCGTCTGGGGCCGATGTGACAACACGCCGGTCTGGACTGTCGGCATCTTTCCCTCCCGGATGTCAGCTCAAAGTTTTGCTTGTGACCAGATCTTGGCAAAGGTCGCGGCAGAGGCCGCCCGCGTCTCCCCCTTTCGTGCAGTGGCACCCGCAGGACTGGCACCGAGCCCTCGTCGTGACGACAGTTGCGATTGCCGACTCTTCTCGACACCTGGCGCCGGACCCTCCGGAGTGTTCGCCATTCCCTCCTGGTCCTGCCCCTTGTACCACCACTCAGCTGTAACATTCTGCACCGCCAGGCGCCTTCTTGGTCGAGTGCAACTTTTTCGCGCTTCGACTGGTCTAAGGCGGTGAACGCTTTGTGCCACACTGGCTCGCACAGTTGCCATTTCGTCAGACAATTGCCTTGGATGGGACGATGATCATGGTCAGTACTCTCGAGGACAAAGTCGCGCTGATTACTCCCGAGGGGAAACTCATGGGCGGCCCGGAGACCGCCACCCTTTGCCAGGAAGTCGAGAAGCTGGACCGTGCCGGCTACCGCAAGGTCGTTCTGGACTTGAGCCGCGTGCGCTGGGCAAATAGCACCGCCATCGGCGCGCTCATCAAGTGCTTCTTGACGCTGCAGAGCCATGGAGCCGAGCTTCGTTTAGCATGCCTCAGCGAGCGGGTGCGCCACTACATGACTATCACCAAGCTGAATCAAGTCATGCCGACCTTCGAGTCGGTGGAACAGGCCTTAACTTCCCCGTCTCCTGCTTAGCCGCCCTGCCCTGCGCTGGCAGGACTGCCTTTTGACGGCTCTGGACTCGACCCTGCGTGGCAACGCAACAAGCAGGCATCCCCCCAGGTGCTCACTTCATGTTCCCTATGCCCACCTCGCACATGAGGGCCTCTACCTCGGCCACCGTCTTAGGTGCAGCAGCTGAAAGCACCTCGTGACCCTGTACCGTGACAAGGACGTCGTCCTCAATGCGCACTCCCAGGTTCTCCTCCGGGATGTAGATGCCCGGCTCGACGGTGATAACCATTCCGGGCTGCAGCACCGCTGCCTCGCCGACGTCGTGCACGTCCAGGCCAAGTTGATGGCTGGTGCCGTGCACGAAATACTTGCCATACTCCCCAGGACGGCTGATGAGCCCCAGCTGCACAAGCCCCTGCCCGATGACCTGCGCCGCCTTCTCGTGGACATCGGACATTCTGACTCCTGGCTTGACGATGGCAATGGCCTCCGTCTGGGCCTTGAGCACTATCTCGTAAACCGCGCGTTGTCGCTCCGAAAAGGTGCCGCTCACCGGCATGGTACGGGTGACGTCCGCGCAGTAGTGCCGGTACGATGCTCCTATGTCCACAACGAGCAGGTCCCCCGCTTCCATCTGTCGCTTGTTCTCGCTATAGTGGATGCGGCAAGAATTGGGTCCCGAGCCGATGATGGGAGCGAAGGCCGAGCCATCGCCGTCCCCGCGGCGGAACAGGTACTCCACCAAGGCAGCGACCTCGTACTCCCACATGCCGGGCTCCACGGACTTGGCGGCCTCAACTTGGGCTGCGCAGGTGAGCTGCGCCGCTTTGCGGATGAGCTCCACCTCTGCCTGGCTCTTGATGACCCGCAGCCCGGCCAGCAGGCCCGTTGGGTTGCTGACCACCACGGGATAGTGGCGCAACCGCGCCGCCTCGATGAGCTCCAGCTCCTTGGTGAGCGGCTCCTCCAAGCGCAGGCGCGGCGCCCTGAAGTAGAGCGTATCGGCACGTGTGAGTGCCTCGGCAAAGACCCCGTAGAACTCATGCAGCGGGCGCGCCACATCGATGAGCAGTTCGCTGGTGGGCTGCTCCGGAGTCAGTTCTTCCCCGCCAGTAGGTCTTTCCAGGAAAATGACCTCCTTGGCAGGTCGCTCTTGACCCACAATCGGCAGCCCGCGTCTGCTCAGTACCAGCACCGCACCCGGCTGGTTGATGCCGGTGAGGTAGTAGAAATTGCTCTCCTGGCGAAATGGGCAGCCGTAACTTTCGGCAGACCGCTCCTGGGCCTTGAACACTGCCACGCCCCGGGGCGAAAGAAGCTTGCGCACCGCCTCGCGACGCGCTTCGTATTCCTCAGCAGGCTGCGCCTTGGCAGCTGTGGCAACGACACACCACGCCGCGGTCCAGACCAGCGCCGCGAGCGCGCGATGGCGAAGTGACTTGCCATCCATGACCGGCCTCCTGATCACGGGGCGCACTCCCCTCCGAGCACATGCCTGATGCCCTCCGCCTCATAGCCGGCATTCACCTTCCACCAGCCGTCCGAACCCTGGTATTCGAAAGCCGACACCCCGTCGCTCAGCCAGACGTGAATATGTACCTTACCGCCTCCATAGTTGTAGAAGCCGCAAAGGTCATCAAACCCGTCGCCATTGTAGTCGCCGGCAGCAACGCCGGCGAGCTTGGTGGCATCATAGCCCGCTTTTTGCCGCCACCAGCCTGCCGACGTCTTGTATTCGAAGCGGTTCAGCCCATTGTTGAGCCAGACATGAATGGCAGTCTTGCCGTTTCCGTAGTAATGGAAACGGGCAAGGTCGTCCAGGCCGTTGCCGTCAAAATCGCCGCAGGCCACCTTCACCAGCCGGTCGGCCTCGTAGCCTCCCTTGTTTGTGCTGAACCACCCGTTGGAATCAGAGTACTTGAAACCAGCGCCACCGTTGTTGATCCAGGTATGGATACGCGGCACGCCGTTGCCGTAGTAGTAGATGGCGGCCACGTCGGAGTACAAGGTGGGAAGTTGTTCCGTGCCTGTCGTCTCCTGACTGTACCCCGAGGCGACGACCAGACCGCCAACCAGATAGAGTGCGAGACATCTTTGCGCCCAAGTCATAGCCAGACCCTCCACTCTCACTGCGCAGCGTCTGTGTAGACATCTACTTGGCATTTGCCTGCCAGCCATACGTCTGGTACTGCCAGCGGAAGTCTCTCCCTTTCACGTCCACCACCACAAATCCTTCGGAGAAGCCACGGTATGGTCCTCCCCACCATGCACCTGAAACCGCGCCGCCGGTGACAAAGTGGGTTCCTCTCATCACGATTTCTTCCACGTCATGCATGTGTCCTTGCAGGACCAGGGGCACATAGTGGTCGCCGCAGGTGCGCACGACCTCCAGGGCATTGGTCACCGCCAAGGCACGATCCAATGCGGCCAGCGGGCCGCGGGCGAATTGCTCCGCTACCGAGAACAAGGGGATATGCATGACCAACACCACCGGCGTGCCCTTTTTTACCTGTGCCAGGTCGCTGGCCAACCAGGCCAACTGGAGCGAATCGACGTAGCCGTAGTAGGTGCGCTCAGGGGTGAAGCCAATGGCATCCAGGAGCACAAAATGCCACCCCGCGTGGTCGAAGGAGCGGTAAGTGCGCCCCTCTCCGATGCGCTTCTTGAACATCTCTTTGCCAAATTCGGGGTGACTGGGGTCGACCCCGCTGCTCTTGTACAGGCCAAACACCTCGTGATTGCCAATGCAATTGTACAGAGGCATCTGGAACTCCTTGACCAGGGCAAGGTAGAGCATGTAGAGAGAGTCGGCACGGCCGCAGCCCTGCTCAAGCGCATCCATGATCAAGTCGCCGCCGGTGATGACAAAGGCCGGCTTGGGGCGCAGGGCATTCACCGCCTGAATGGCAGCGCGGAAGCCCTCGGCACCCCGCTGCTCAGGCTGTACGTGGATGTCAGTCATGAACACAAAGCGGAACGACTGCTGCTGTTGGCCACACGCCACCAGGAGCACGAGCACGAACAACCCACCGAAAATCAGAGCACGATGCCGGAGACCCCTCACAAGTGCTTTCATGGGAGCTTCCTCCTCTTGTCCAACTCAAAGCAAGTTGCCCGCAACATAGCTCACGGCGTTGCGAAAGATGAAAACGCCGTCGCCCTCGCTCCTCAGCCCTTCTCTTGTCCAGCGGGGATGATGCGTGGGATCAAAGTGCCGCTCAGGGTGAGGCATGAGCCCACACACCCTACCAGACGGGTCGCAGATGCCAGCAATGCCCGCCACCGAGCCATTGGGGTTCCAGGGGTAGGTACAGGGTGCTCCCTCGGGGTGGATGTATTGCAGTACCACCTGGCCGTTGTTCTGTAGGCCCTGGATGAGCTCTTTCGAGGCAGCCACAAACTTGCCTTCCGCGTGCGCAACAGGAAGGTAGATGCGCTCTGGTCCATCGGCTGTGAACACACACGGGCCGGAGTTGATGCGCAGGTAGACCCACCGGTCTTCGAACTTGCCGGAGTCGTTGTTGGTCAGCGTGACCCGCTGTGGGGCGCCCAAGTCGACCTCGGGCAAAAGCCCAGCCTTGGCCAGCACCTGAAAGCCGTTGCAGATGCCGATGATGAGCTTGCCTTGCCGGTGGAACTCCACCAAGGCCAGGCCCAGCT
Source organism: candidate division KSB1 bacterium (assembly GCA_024655945.1). NCBI lineage: Bacteria > Pseudomonadati > Candidatus Zhuqueibacterota bacterium. The sequence continues at coordinate 98,738 of JANLFK010000011.1, read as the reverse complement.
TGTACTTCAGCTCGTTGGCCAGGATCTTGCCCGCCGACACGTCGTCGCCGTAGGTAAAACCCCCCGGAATCGCCAAGATGTGATAGTCATGCAGACTGAGCTGCCCGCTTACTACACGATTGACATGCACGAGATCGGCCTCCGCTCCCACTGCCCGAAAAGCGAAGGCGGTTTCCTGATCGCAGTTGGAGCCTGCCGCGCGCAGCACCAGAACTCTGACCTTTTTCATCCTCGGCATCCTGTCTTGTCCCTTCGCCGTGCAGGTTGACCACGCGCGCTTGCCCGGCGCCCTTCTCCGCATACTCTGCCACTCCCTGGGGATTTTCCCTTACCACCGTAGGGGCGCTTGCCAGCTCTCCTTCAGCTCGGCGATAGGGGCGTCCACTACCACCTTTCCCGAGACTCCTTTGACCACCAGCCGCGGATCGTTTTGCACCTGCCCTATTTTGGCACAAGGCAGGCCGCGCATAAGCTCCTCGAAAGCCTTGGCCGCCCCGGGCGACACCTCGACGACAAAGCGGCTACACGATTCAGAAAAGAGCAAGGTGTCGTTTCTCACATGGGAAAACGCGTAAGGCACCGCGGCGAGCTCGACCTGCGCCCCCAGGTTCCCGGCAAAGGCCATCTCCGCGATTGCCACGCCCAGTCCACCCTCGGAGCAATCATGGCAGGCGCGCACCAGCCCACGTTGCATGGTCTCAGAAAGGGCGGTAAACAGGCGCAGCGCCTCGCTTGGCTCCACCTTGGGCACGCCGTTACCCACGAATCCGCGCACCGCGTAGTAGTGGCTCCCGCCCAGTTCATCCCGCGTCATGCCCACCACGTACAGGGAGTCGCCGGCACGTTTCAGGTCCATGGAGACCGCTTTCCGGCAGTCCGGCATGATGCTGATGGCCGAGATGAGCAGGGTCGGCGGAATGGCGATGGTTTCCCCCTGCTCGGTGGTGTACTCGTTGTTCAGGCTGTCCTTGCCCGAAATGAAGGGGGTGCCGTAGGCCTTGGCGATGTCGTAGCAGGCCTGGGCGGCGCGCACCAGCCCTCCCAATCGGTCGGGCTTGTCCGGGTTCCCCCAGCAGAAGTTGTCCAGCAGTGCGGTGCGCGACACTTGACCGCCTACTGCCACCACGTTGCGCAAGGCCTCGTCTATGGCGGCGGCCGCCATCCAGTAGGGGTCGATTTGGCCGTATTTGGGGTTGATCCCATTAGCCACCACGATCGCGCGATAAGAGTCATAGCGGGGCCGCACGATGCTGGCATCCCCCGGACCATCGTTATTGGCCCCGACAAGCGGCTTGAGGGCGCTACCACCTTGCACCTCGTGGTCGTACTGGCGTACCACCCATTCCTTGCTGCACACGTTCCAGGAACCGAGGATTTGGTGCAAATAGGGGGTGAGGTCCTGTGGGTCTTCGAAGGTTGCTTCCTCCCAGCTCGCCGCCTGCCAGCGTGCCTCCCGCACCAACCTCGGCAAGCCCTCATGGAGGAACTCCATATCCAACCGGCCTACGACGTGCCCTTGATAGCGCACCACCAGCTGGCGGTCGGAGGTCAACTGGCCTATCACCGTTGCTTCCACGTCTTCGCTAGCGAACAAGGCGAGCGCTTCTTGCAGCTTTTCCGGAGGCACAAAGATCACCATCCGCTCCTGGGCCTCGGAAATCCAAATCTCCGTGTAGCTGAGGCCCTGGTACTTGAGCGGCACCTTCTCCAAGTCCACCACCGCGCCTGTCTCGCGCGCCAGCTCGCCAATGGCGGAGGAAAGTCCGCCGGCGCCGCAATCGGTGATGGCCCGGTACAGGCCGCGGTCGCGCGCCTGAAGGAGAGTGTCAACCACCTTCTTCTCGGTGATGGCGTTGCCGATTTGCACAGCGCCCCCCCATTCCACTTCGGACTCCACCGTCAGCTCGCCTGACGAGCACGTGGCGCCATGGATACCGTCGCGCCCTGTCCTCCCGCCCACGACCACGATGTAGTCGCCGGGCACGCTCTCCTTGCGGTGCATCCCTTTGGGCAGAAGGCCAACCGTGCCGCAATAGACAAGGGGGTTGCCGAGGTAGCGCTCATCGAACAGCACCGCGCCGTTCACCGTGGGGATGCCCATTCGGTTGCCGTAGTCGCGCACCCCTGCCACTACGCCTTTCATGATGCGCTTCGGGTGGAGCACTCCTTTGGGCAGCCGTTGCAGCGGAAAATCCGGCGGGCCGAAGCAGAAGACATCGGTGTTGACGATTGGTTTTGCCCCGAGGCCGGTACCCAGCGGGTCGCGGATGACGCCACCGATGCCGGTATTGGCGCCGCCATAGGGCTCTACTGCCGAAGGGTGATTGTGCGTTTCCACCTTGAAGCAGACGTCATACTCATCATCGAATTCGATGACCCCGGAGTTGTCGACGAACACGGACACGCACCATGGCAACGCCAACTCGCGCGTGACGCGCATGACAGTCTGCTTGAGGAGGTTATCGATGGTGGTGCCACCGTACCTGATCAGGCCGCGCAACGTCTTGTGGCTGCAGTGTTCCGACCAAGTTTGGGCCAACGTTTCCAGCTCCAAATCCGTGGGATTCCTCCCCAAGCCCCGGTAGTACGACTGGATGGCGCGCATCTCTTCCATGTTGAGAAACAGGCTGCGCTCTTTGCTTATCGCCCGCAGGCGGGCGTCATCGGCCGCAAGGAGCTCGATCTCCACCAGCTTGAAGGCATACTCGATGGTGCCGTGGAAGATTTGCTCCCCTGGCCGCACCACGTGCTCGACCACCTTGTTCGCCAGCAGCTTGTCGACGATGAGCTGCTTCTGCGCCTCGCTGAGGTGGCCCAGCAGCCGGTATCTGCGCGCCGTCTTGACGGCGGTGAGCGAGCGGATCCCCAAGTCGCGGATCCCCTTCATGGCGCTCTCTTCCACAGGATCCATGACCCCAGGGTTGTAGGTAATCTCCACGTCCCACTCATCCGCCCCAGGTGGCGGCAGCACCTCGCCATCCACGGCGTACACCTGAGTCACATTGTCCGCGAGCAGCTCGCTGGCGATGCGCTCCTTTTCTGACGCGCTGAGAGCGCCTTGCAGGTAGTAGACTTGCACGGCATGCTGGCACTTTGCTGCGGCCAAACCCAAGTCCTGGAGTCCGGAACTCACCGCCGCAGCCGCGGTATCCAAGAACTCTGGTCTAAGCGCGATCTCGATCCGCGTGGTCACTGGCTACCCTCTGAACACTTCGCTCATTTCTGGTCGTCGATGAGCCTCTGCAAGAGCCGCTCCCTGTCCACAGGAAGCACACCCACCTCTTCGCACACCAGGCCGGCGGCGTAGTTCGCGATGGTCGCTGCCTCTGGCGGGGAAGCTCCGGCAGCATAAGCCGCCGTGAAGACACTAATCACCGTGTCGCCGGCTCCGGAGACGTCGTGCACCTTGCGCGCCTTGGTGGGAACGTGAGCAGCTGCGCCGTTCCGCTGGAATAGAAACATGCCATCTGAGCCCAGGGTAAGGAGCACGTTCTCGCAGGCCAGCCTGTGCAGCAACTCTTCGCCGGCAGCGCGGACATCCTCATCCCTTGCCAGTCGCCTGCCCAGCACCTCTTCGGTCTCCCGCCGGTTGGGCTTGAGCGTACAAACCCCTTGATACTCGAAGAAGTGATCGAACTTCGGATCCACCATCACCGGCAGGTCACGACTGCGGGCCAGCTCTAACGCCCCCTGAATCAATGGTGAGGTGATGAGTCCCTTGTTGTAGTCTTCGATGATGAGTGCCTGAACCTCGGGTAAGATGTGCCGGAGAAAGTCCAGCAAGTGACCGCAAACTTCCTCCCCAATTGCGTGCCGCGTCTCCCGGTCTATGCGCACCACATGTTGGTTGTGGGCGATGACGCGCGTCTTCACCGTGGTGCCGCGCCTGGGATCGGTGAGGATCCCTTCTGTTGGAAAGCGCAACTCCTCCATGAGCTGCCGGAGCACGGCGGCATGCTGGTCGCTGCCTACCACCCCAACAGGCACCGGCCTGGCGCCCAGGGAGGCAAGGTTGTGGGCGACGTTGGCGGCGCCGCCAAGCCGCACCGACTCAGACTCCACCACCACCACAGGCACCGGCGCCTCTGGTGAGATGCGCTCGACAGAGCCCCAAATGTAGCGGTCTAACATCACGTCGCCGAGAACGGCAACGCGCAGGTTGCTGAACGCAGCAAAGAGCTGCCGCGCACGGGTAGCTGAAATAGCAATCATACAAATCCTCTATGGCCCGGAGCAAGTGGTGAGCAAAGATAGTGAAATTCCGGGTAAATGTCAACCGATAAGCACCATCTCTGGCCGCGACGGGCGCTCCTCGGTTCTGGGCTTGGGCGCCAGGCAGAGGCGGGCGAGCACGCCCTGACACACTCTTCGCGCCAATTCCCGCCTCTGCGGGGCAAACCTCTTGATTTTCTCCAGAAATTTCCATAAACTAACAGTACCTTTTCGCTGCGCCAAGGCGCGGCGCGATGATGCACCCGAGGAGACTGGACATTGCGATCCATCGCTGGCAACGACCGTTAACTGCGGAGGATGGCGTCATGGGAACCTGGACCCGGAGAACCAGCCTGTGCGTGGTGGCTGCGGTGCTGGCTGTGGCTGCTCCCGCTGCGCTTGCCCAGAAGAAAATGCTCACCTACAAACAGGTCTACGAGGGAGGACCGCCACGGCTGTTCGGCCAACTCTCGCGCATCGAGGGGTGGTTGGACGACCAGCACTACTTAGAACGGGCCGTGCAAGGCGAAGGACAGGAGGGCGGCAGCCGGCTCATGAAGGTCAACGCCGCAACAGGCGAATCGACGGTTTTTCTCGACTATGCAGAGCTCAAAGAGAAGCTGCCAAAGGGCTTCTTCCTCCAGGCGGCGGTGGACCACACGCCGGACTATTCCGCCTTCCTGCTGCCACGCCAGAATGACCTCTACTACTTTTCGGCAGCCACTGGTGAGTTCAAACGGCTCACTGCCACCCCAGGCCAGGAGAAGAATCCCCGCTTTTCACCTGATGGAAGCAGAGTGGCCTACACCAGAGACAATAACCTCTTCGTGCTGGACATTGCGTCTGGGCTTGAGCATCAGCTGACCACCGACGGCTCGGAGACGGTCTACAACGGCTGGGCTTCGTGGGTCTACTACGAGGAGATCCTGGGCCGCGCTTCCCGTTACGCGGCCTTCTGGTGGGCGCCCAACAGTCAGATGGTGGCTTTCTTGCGCTTCGACGATAGCCCGGTGCCGACCTTCCCCCTCTTCCGCGCGGACGGGGTCCACGGCGAACTGGAAATGACCCGCTACCCGAAGGCAGGCGACCCCAATCCCTACGTGAAGTTAGGCATCGCCCACGTGGACGACGGCAAGATCGTCTGGGTTGAAAGGGATGAAAAGGCAGACCACTACGTGGCCTGGCCCTTCTGGACACCGGACAGCAAGCAACTCCTCTTCCAGTGGATGAACCGCGGGCAGGACCAGCTGAAGATCCTCGCCGCCGAGCCGAGCACGGGAAAGGTCACCGAGGTCTACAGTGAGCAACAGACCTCCTGGGTGGAATTCTTCGAAGACCTCTACCTTTTCAAAGACGGCAGCGGCTTTTTGCTCCGCTCCTGCGTGGATGGCTGGCACCACCTCTACTACTACGATATGAGCGGCAAGTTGCGGCAACGCCTCACCAGCGGCGAGTTTACCGTAAGTTCCATCAATTTAGTGGACGAGGCGAACAGGGTCGTCTACTTCCAGGGCGCCCCGAAGGGGGTCGTGGAGAGCCACCTCTACCGCGTGGGGCTCGATGGCAAGGGCTTCAAGAAGCTCACCACTGTTCCGGGTAGCCACCGGTGCAATGTCTCGCCGCAAGGGAGCTACTTCATCGACACCTATAGCAGCATCGCGCACCCCTCCAGAATGGAGCTGCGCTCCTCGGACGGCACCTTGGTGCGCAGCCTCGGGGACACCCGGCTGCCAATTATGGACGAATACGCCCTCGGTAAAGTGGAGCTTTTCACCATCCCTTCTGGTGATGGCTACGACCTCCCCGCGGTATGGGTGCTCCCGCCGGACTTTGATCCGGCCGAGCGCTATCCGGTCCTTTTCGAAATCTACGGCGGACCAGCCTCTCCCACGGTGTCCAACTCATTCCGCAGGCTGAGCTGGTACTATTTGGCCCAGCAGGGCATCATCGTCATCTCTGTTGACCACCGCGGCTCTGGCCACTTTGGCAAGAAGGGAGTGGCGGCCATGCATCGCAACCTGGGCAAATGGGAGATGCACGACCTGATTGCCGCCGTCAAATGGCTGCGCCAGCAACCCTTTGTCGACCCGGCGCGCATCGGCATCGAGGGCGGAAGCTACGGCGGCTATACCACGTGCATGGCCCTCACCTACGGAGCGGACTATTTCACGCATGGCGTCGCCGAGTATTCGGTGACGGATTGGCGCCTGTACGACACGGTGTACACCGAGCGCTACATGGACACACCTGCGGAAAATCCCGATGGCTACAGCTTCGGCTCGGTGCTCACCCACGCCGACAAGTACAAAGGGCACCTGCTCATCACCCACGGCACAATGGACGACAACGTGCACATGCAGAACACCATTCAGTTCATCGACCGCCTGCAGGAGCTCAACAAGGAGTTTTCGCTGATGCTCTATCCGAACGCCCGGCATGGCATCGGCGGCAGGAAGGGCGTCCATGCGCGCAAGGCAAGTGTGCAATTTTGGTTCCGTCACTTCCTCGGCAAGGATTTGCCAACCGAAGAGACTGCTGAGTAGAAACCGCAGACCGACAAGAAAGGACCCGTGATGGCTATGAAACGCAGCTCCCTGGTCAAATATGCGCTGGTCGGCGGATGCGTCCTCTTTCTGGCTTCCAGTCCCAAGAAGTGGTGTGTCTTGGAGAGCGCGGACCTCTCGTTGGGGGCCCATCATACCCGACATCTGGAGGTCTTCGGCAAGTATGTCGAGGGGTTCAATAATGGTATCAACACCGCCATCTTGCAGGCAATAGACATCGTGCAAGCTCACGCCATGGACGGCGGTGGCTATTTCACGGGAAAGGACTCGGTGCCCACCGAATCGCCCGTCTACTACAACCTGCACCTTTTTGGCAGGCCGCTCATCGAGGTGCCCAGGCACTCCAGTTATTGCAGTGGTGCTACCTACACGGCCTTCATTGAGGCGCTCAATCTCTTGCTGAGTGAGCGCGGCGGAGAGCTGAGCGAAGAACGCTACGAAGCGCTGCGCATGCAAGAGCCGGACGGCAGTAGGCGCGAAGACCTCGTCAAGTTCTGGGGATATTGGAACGCCGATGGCTTCGGTTCCCACTATGCCTTGGTGCAGTACGGCAAGATGGGAGAGGCAATCGCCCCGGAAGAGCTGCGGCCAGGCGACTTCGTCAACATCTCCTGGCAGCGTGGGCTCGGCCACTCGGTCATCTTTCTCGGGTGGGCGAAGGTCAAGGGGGACAAGAAGATGCTCTACTGGTCCAGCCAACGCGCCACCAACGGCTACGGCGACCAGCTCGTCTCGCTGAAGAGAATCAAGAACATCAAAGCCGTGAGGCTGACCAAACCGGAAGGCGTTTTCTCCTTCGATCCTGCCACGCCCGTGGACACCCACATCAGCGGCGACCGGATAAGGTGGTAGGCTCAGCGCACTTCACTCGCGACTTCGAGAGGATCGGTGTCCCTCGCCCATGGAGACGATCAGAGTTAACGAGCTCACCAAGAGGTTCAAGACAGTCACGGCGGTAGACGGGGTGAGCTTTGCCGTCGATCAGGGAGAGCTCTTTGGCCTCTTGGGCCCCAACGGTGCCGGCAAGACGACGCTCATGCGCATGCTCACCACGCTGTTGCAGCCCACCTCCGGCACGGCCTTTGTTGCCGGCTACGAGGTGACCAAGGCGCGCAACCGGGTGCGGGCATGCATCGGCATTGTGTTTCAGGAACCGGCCTTAGACCGCCAACTCACCGGCCGGGAGAATCTCGACTTTCATGCCCGCATGTACGGATTGAACAAGTCCGAACGCCGGGCGCGGATCGCGGAGGTGCTGGAACTGGTCGAGCTCACCGAGCGAGCAGACGATTTGGTGGAGCACTACTCCGGAGGCATGCAGCGCCGACTGGAGATAGCGCGTGGGCTAATCAACTGTCCGAAGGTGCTCTTTCTGGACGAGCCTACGCTGGGCTTGGACACCCAGACACGCCGCAAGATTTGGGATTACATCCGCACCATGAATCGGGAGCGAGGCACCACCATCGTGCTCACTACCCACTACATGGAAGAGGCAGATGCTTTGTGCGATCGCGTGGGCATCATGGACCTGGGCAAGATCGTGGCCTTGGACACGCCGAAACGACTCAAGGACCTCATCGGGGCGGACGTGGTGACGTTGGAGGTGGAATCCGGCGACTGCCAGCCACTTCGGGAGCTCCCCTGGGTGCAGTCGGCGGTGGCCCACGATGACCATCTCACCCTTACGCTGAACAACGGCGAGCGGAGCATACCCCTTCTCTTGGAGGTGGCGCACCGTCATGGCATCAAGATCAAGAGCGTGGAGCTGCACAAGCCAAGCCTCGAGGATGTGTTCCTGCGCTTCACCGGGGCGACCATTCGTGACCGCCACGCAGCGGCAAACCACGGGCCCAGGCGGCCGCGTCGCCCTTAGGCCGGCCTGCACGCAGGGGACAAAGGAGCGAGAATGAAGGTAGTGAGCTTGCAGGCTGTCCACATGCTCTGGCTGCGCGAAATGAAGCGAACCTGGCGCGCCAAGAGCCGCATCATCGGCTCGTTGATGATGCCGCTCTTCTTCCTCCTCTTCTTGGGCTCGGGGTTCCGCAGGGCCGCCCTCCCTGGGGTACCCTCAGGGGTGGACTATATGAGCTTCTTGATCCCCGGAGTGGTGGGTATGACTCTGCTCTTCAGCAGCACCTTTGGCGGGCTGCAGGTGCTGTGGGACAAGGAATTCGGCTTCCTCAAGGAGATTATGGTCACGCCGGTGTCGCGGTTCTCCATTGTGCTGGGGCGCCTTGCGGGGGCATCCACCCTCGCCATTGGGCAGAGCCTGGCCATCCTCCTCTGCGCCGTGGGGTTGGGGTTCACGCTCAACACCGGGTGGGGACTGGCGCTGGGCTGCCTGTTCATGCTCCTCATCGCGTTTACCTTCATCGGCATGGGGTTGGCCTTCGCCTCGCGCATGAACGACATGCACGGCTTTCAGCTGGTGGTCAACTTTGTGGTCTTTCCCATCTTCTTCCTCTCGGGCGCGCTCTTTCCCATCCAGAACCTGCCGCGCGTGCTGCGGCTGCTCTCGTACCTCGACCCCTTGACCTATGGCGTGGATGGCCTGCGCGGGGCCCTGGTGGGCTCTTCTGCCTTCCCTCTCGGCCTGGACCTGGGCATCCTGGCGCTGAGTTGCGCTGGCGTGCTCCTCATCAGCTCGCTGCTGTTCGAGACCAGTGACGTGGGACATTGAGGGCTCGCCCAAGGGCTGATTCCCCATGAGTGCACCTGTGCTGCTCTACATCGTCGATGTGTTTGCCGAGGAGCGCTACAGCGGCAACCAGCTGGCCGTCTTCCGTCACGCGCAGCATCTCACCACAGAGCAAATGCGGCTTCTGGCTCGGGAGATGAACTTTTCTGAGAGCACGTTCATCGTTGACGAGTGGAGGGCGGCAGAGTCTTTCCCGGTGCGCATCTTCACGCCCGCCACCGAGCTCCCTTTCGCCGGACACCCGACGCTTGGCACGGCCTTCGTAATCCAACAAGAGGTATTGGCCGGAGAGTGCGTCCCGCAGGTGAACTTGGAGCTATCGGTGGGCCGCATCCCGGTGCGGTTCGAATACGGCGAGGAGGGCCCCGAGCGGCTGTGGATGAGGCAGAACAGCCCGGTATTTGGCCCTGTGGTGGAAAGAGAACTCGTGCAGCGAGCCTTGGGACTTGCCGGCAGCGAGCTCGCCCCCTTGCCGGCAGAAGTTGTTTCCACCGGCTTGCCTTTCATCATCGCCCCGTTGGCAAGCCGCGCTGCGCTGAGTAAAGCGCGCCTCACTTCTGACCAGAGGCTGCTCAAACGGCTGCCGCTCATGGCATTTCTCCTCTTCTGCCCGGAAACGCGCTCCCCTGCCAACCAGCTGAGCGTGAGGGTCTTCGCTCACCAATACGGCGTGCCGGAAGACCCGGCCACCGGCAGCGCCAACGGCTGTCTGGCCGCCTATCTGGTGCGCCATCGCTACTTTGGCACGGACGCCATCGACATAAGGGTCGAACAAGGCCACGAGGTGGGCCGGCCTTCCCTGCTCCTCCTGCGCAGCAGAAGAGAAGGAGAAACGATGAGAGTCGAGGTGGGAGGAAAGGTGATCATGGTCGCCAACGGGGAACTGCTGGAGAGAAGCGGGTGAGGAGGCTGACACAGCGGTGGCACCTCTGCACTTGCTCACTGTTGCGCGCCTGGCCATGAATAGGTTCGTTCGCTTCTTCGCGACGGCGCCAGACAGGCCCACGCGCCACGATGCGCAGGAGATCGACCACCTGTACCGACGCACCCGCGCCTCGGTGATGGTCGGCATTACCCTGGGCTATGGTCTTTCGTATCTCTGCCGGCTCGGCATTTCAGTGGTCAAGAAGCCGCTCATCGACACCGGGATTGTGACCGCTGAGCAGTTGGGGGTTATTGGCGCGGCGTTCTTCTATACCTATGCAGTGAGCCGATTCACCAACGGCTTTTTGGCTGACCACGCCAACATCAAGCGCTTCTTCCCAGCGGGACTGCTGCTGTCGGCCTTGGTCAATTTGGCAGTTGGTGGCAATACTGCTTTTTGGCTCTTTGTCCTCCTCTGGGGGCTCAATGGTTGGTTCCAGGGCTTTGGCTCTGTGTCTTCGGTGGTGGCGCTCAACCACTGGTTCGCGGGCGACGAGCGGGGGCGGTTCTACGGCATCTGGAGCACGGCCCACGCGCTGGGGGAGGGATTGACCTTTGTGGCAACTGCTGCCGTGGCCGCGGCCCTGGGATGGCGCTTTGGCTTTATCGGCCCGGGGCTCGTGTGCGTAGCGGTGGCGGTAGGCCTGTACCTGGCCCTGGCGGACCGGCCGCAGACGCTCGGACTGCCGTCCGTAGCTCAGTGGCGCCAGAGCGGGAAAGTTGCGGGCTCCGCGTCGACCCTCAGTCGGGATAGGTTCAAAGACCAACTGCGGGTGCTGAGGATGCCGGCCTTGTGGGTGCTGGGTTTGGCCTGTATGACCATGTCTGCGACCCGCTATGCCATGAACAGCTGGGGCGTTCTCTACCTGCAGGAGGCAAAGCACTACACCCTGCTCAAAGCGGGGAGCATGTTGGCCATCAACACCGTGGCCGGTATCGCGGGCTGCGTCGCATACGGCTTCGTTTCGGATACCCTGTTCAAGGCAAGGAGACCGCCGGCCAACCTGCTTTTTGGCCTCATCGAGGTGGGCGCCTTGGCGGCAATTTTCCTCTGCCCGGCAGACCGCCCACTGTGGCTGTCGGCAGCATTTGCGCTCTACGGATTCGGGTTGAGCGGCATCCTGGCGGCGCTCGGCGGCTTGTTCGCCATTGACCTGGCGCCCAGGCAGGCTGCGGGAGCAGCGATGGGCTTCATCGGCGTGTTTAGCTACCTCGGTGCCGCCTTCCAGGAGTTGGTCAGTGGCCTACTCATCCACCGGGCCACTGTTGTGGTGAACGGCGTGCGCCACTACGATTTTCACTATCCGACTCTGTTTTGGTTAGGTACCTCGGTGGTGTCTTTGCTCTTGGCTGCCTCATTGTGGCGGGCAGGAGGCCCGGAAAAAACAGGTGCGCCGTGAACACCTACTCGGTCTCCTCCTATGGACTGCTTCCGTGTGGCACTTCCGGATGCAGCGCTGGGGGCGGAGTAGCTGGCGTCCGCACCAATGCGCGGCCGGCCAGTGGTAGCAGCGAGGTAGCCCAAGGGGATACGTGCGAGCAGGGCACGGGGCTCTTGCCGCGGGAGGTTCCCAGGCGGCCTTCCCTGCACTTTCATAAGCGACGGAGGTGACGATGCGACCGCTTCTCTGCCTTGTCATTCTCGCAGCCAGCGCTTTGGCGGCCAGAGGACAGCGCCCTTATGAGCAAGATACCATTGCCACGCTGCAGGGGCCGCTGCACATCACGTTCATCGGCCACGCCGCGGTGATGTTCACTTGGCAGGACAGGGTCGTCCATGTGGACCCAGTCACACGCGAGGCCGACTATGCCACGCTGCCCAAGGCTGATCTGGTGCTCATCACCCACGAACATCGTGACCATTTGGACACGCTGGCCTGGCGCCAAATACGCAAAGTCTCCACGGTAATAGCCATCCCCCCGGCGGGTAGCGCGATGGTGCCCGAAGGAATCGTCCTCCGCAACGGTGAGGTGGACACCTTGGCGGGGTTCCCTGTGGAGGCGGTGCCCGCCTACAACGTCGTGCACAAGCGGAGCAGCGGCGAGCCTTTCCACCCGCCCGGCCGGGGAAATGGCTACGTGGTCGCCTTTGGTGAGACGCGCGTGTACATCGCAGGCGATACCGAGGACATTCCCGAGATGCAGGAGCTCGGCGACATTACCATTGCCTTTCTGCCCATGAATCTCCCCTACACCATGACGCCGGAGATGGCCGCCAACGCAGCGCGCATGGTGCGGCCAAAAATCCTCTACCCCTACCATTACGGCAATTCGGACGTGCAGCGGCTGGTGGAGCTCTTGCGCGAAGAAAAGGGGATCGAGGTGCGCATCCGCCAGATGCATTGACCCCGCGCAAACGGGACGACCCAAGGCAAGGAGGTACTTATCGTGAGCAAGGAGTTGCGCCGGCCCACTTTGCTCCTCAATGTGCAGCGGGCACGGCAGAACATCGAACGCATGGCAACAAAAGCGCAGCGGAGCGGCGTGCGCTTCCGCCCGCACTTCAAGACGCACCAGTCGACGCGCATCGGGCGCTGGTTTCGGGACTATGGCGTGCAGGCCATCACCGTCTCGTCCGTGGACATGGCCTGGTATTTCGCCCGTGACGGCTGGCGTGACATAACGATTGCCTTCCCGGTCAACCTGTGCCAACTCGACGAGATCAACAGCCTCGCTCGCAAGGTTCGGCTCGGGCTGGTGGTGGAATCCACCAAGAGTGTGTGGGCGTTGCGCGAGCAAATGAAGGCCACCGCCGATGCCTGGATCAAGGTGGATGTCGGCTATGGACGGACTGGCCTGGCCTGGGACGATGCGACGCGCCTGACCACCCTGGCCGAAGAGATCGAGCGCTCGCCGAACCTCCGCCTGCGCGGTCTCCTCACCCATGCCGGGCATGCCTATCGGGCGCGCTCCCACGAAGAGATCGTCGCCATTTACCAGGAGAGCGTGGCACGCCTAAACGGCGCGCGCCAGCGTCTGCAGGCAGTGGGGTTCACCGATCTTGAGCTCTCCACAGGAGACACGCCCTGCTGCAGCGTGGTCGACCATTTCGGCGCGGTGGACGAGGTGCGTCCCGGAAACTTTGTCTTCTACGATGCCATGCAGCTGTGCCTGGGCACCTGCAGCGAGCGTGACCTGGCGGTGGCGGTGGCATGTCCGGTAGTGGCGCGGCACGAAGAGCGCGACGAGCTGGTGATTTGGGGAGGGGCGGTCCATTTCTCCAAAGATGCAGTGAGCGACGGCAAACGCACCCTGTATGGCCTGGTTGCCCTGCCTGCGGACCGCGGCTGGGGACCGCTGGTGCCGGAGGCCTATGTGGCGGCACTCTCTCAGGAACACGGCATCGTCAAGGCGGAGGGCCACTTTGTGCGCAAGGTGCAGCCCGGCGACCTGCTCATCATCGTGCCAGCCCACGCCTGCCTGGCCGTGGCGCAGATGCGGCAGTACCTGACCACCGAGGGGAAGGTGTTAAAAACGTGTGGCATTTGAGGGCGTATTTTTCTATCTTTGCCTGGGGCGCCGGGGCAGCTACCCCGCCCGACCAATGACCAGGAGGAGCGACCAAGTCGTGGCCACGACCGAACGCATTGCGAGGTTGCGCGAGCAGAGCCTCAACGCTGTGCCCCGCTTGTCCGCCGAGCGCGCCTTGTTGCTGACGGATTTCTACAAGTCGGGCCAGGCCGAGCGCGTCTCGGTGCCAGTGGCCAGGGCGTTGGCCTTTGCCCACATCCTCACGCACAAGGCTATTTGCATCAATGAGGGCGAGCTCATCGTGGGCGAGCGCGGCCCGGCACCCAAGGCCACACCCACCTACCCGGAAATCTGCACGCACAGCTTAGCCGACCTCGTGGTTCTCCACACTCGCCCCAAAATCTCGTTCGTGGTCGACGAGGCCACGCGCCAGGCCTACGAACAGGTCATCATCCCCTTCTGGCGGGGACGCACCATGCGCGAGCGCATCTTCGCCGAAATGGACACGGCTTGGCGCCAGGCCTACGAAGCGGGGGTGTTCACCGAGTTCATGGAACAGCGGGCCCCTGGCCACACCGTGCTGGACGACAAAATCTACCGGCTGGGCCTGCTGGATTTCAAGCGACTGATAAGGGCGCAGATCGCCGCCCTCGACTTTTACCACGACCCGGAAGCGTTTGCCAAGCGCGAGGAGCTTCGCGCCATGGCCATCGCCGCAGACGCATTGATAGCCTTCGCGCGTCGCCATGCGCGCCGTGCCCGCCAGTTGGCTGCAGCGGAAAATGACCCGACCCGGCGGCAAGAGCTCGAGCAGATTGCTGCCATCTGCAGCCACGTACCGGCCCACCCACCGCGCACCTTCTGGGAGGCGCTCCAGTACTACTGGTTCGTCCACATAGGCGTCATCACCGAGATGAATACCTGGGACTCCTTCAACCCCGGACGGTTAGATCGCCACCTGTATCTTTTCTACAAGCGGGACTTGGAGAGGGGAGTGCTGACGCGTGAGCAGGCGCGCGAGCTGCTGCAGGCCTTCTGGATCAAGTTCAATAACCAACCTGCTCCGCCAAAGGTCGGCGTCACGGCCTTGGAGAGCAGCACGTACACCGACTTTTGCCTCATCAACTTGGGAGGCGTCGACCAGGACGGCGCGGATGCGGTGAACGAGCTTTCCTACCTGCTTCTGGACGTGATCGAGGAGATGCGCCTTCTGCAGCCAAGCTCCATGGTGCAAATCAGCAAGAAGACGCCTGAGCAGTTTCTGCACCGTGCCCTGCAGATAGTGAAGACCGGCTTCGGGCAGCCCTCCATTTTCAACACCGACGCCATCGTCCAGGAACTGGTGCGGCAGGGCAAGTCCTTGGTGGATGCCCGCAATGGCGGCGCAAGCGGCTGCGTGGAGGCCGGCGCTTTTGGCAAAGAGAGCTACATCCTCACTGGTTACTTCAACCTGGTGAAGATTCTGGAACTCACCCTGAACAACGGGCGGGATCCGCGCACCGGCCAGCTCATCGGCCTGCGTACCGGCGAGCCGCAGAGCTTTTCCACCTTTGACGAGCTGTTTGCCGCCTATGGCAGACAACTGCGGTATTTCATCGATGTCAAGATCAAAGGCAACCGCATCATCGAGCGCCTCTATGCACAGTACCTGCCCGCCCCCTTTCTCTCCCTGCTCATCGATGACTGCATCCGCAAAGGCAAGGACTATCAAGATGGCGGCGCGCGCTACAACAGTTCGTACATCCAAGGGGTGGGACTGGGCAGCATTACCGACTGCCTGGCTGCGCTGCGGTACCATGTGTTCGACCATCACACCTGCACCATGGGCGAGTTGCTCACTGCCCTGGCCAGCAACTTCGCCGGCCACGAGGTCTTGCGCCAGCGGCTCGTGAATCAGACGCCCAAGTATGGGAATGACGATAACTATGCAGATGAGCTCGCCGTGCGCGTGTTCAACCTGTTCTTTGCCGCCGTCGACGGCCGGCCCAACACCAAGGGCGGGCACTACCGCATCAATCTCTTGCCGACCACCGTGCATGTCTACTTCGGCAGCGTGACCGGGGCTACGCCGGACGGGCGAAAGGCCAGCGAGCCGCTTTCTGAGGGGATTTCTCCGGTGCAAGGGGCCGATCGTCGTGGCCCCACGGCGGTGCTCAAATCGGCAGGCAAGATCGACCACCTGCGCACCGGCGGCACCTTGTTGAATCAAAAGTTCACGCCGCAGCTCCTGGCCGATCAGCGCGGTGTTGCTGCCTTGGCCGCCCTCATCCGCGCCTATTTTGCTATGGACGGCCACCACGTGCAGTTCAACGTCGTCACTGCTGACACCTTGCGGAAGGCGCAGAGGGAGCCGGAAAAGTACCGCGACCTGATCGTCCGCGTGGCTGGCTACAGCGACTATTTTGTGGACCTGAGCAGCGAACTCCAGAATGAAATCATCCGCCGCACCGAGCATACGGCCTTTTGAGGCAGTGAGCAGCACTACGGCCAGAACACACAGCAGAGGGAGCAGCAATGTTTGATGCAGAGGTCTACGTGCAGCGACGCAAGGCGCTCAAGAAGAGGATGGGCTCCGGGCTTCTCCTCTTCCTTGGCAATGACGAATTGCCCATGAACTACCGCGCCAACACCTACCCCTTTCGACAGGACAGCACCTTCTTGTACTACTGGGGCCTTGACTTCCCAGGCTTGGCTGCGGTGATCGACATCGAGGCCGACCAGGAGGTGCTGTTCGGCGACGACTATGGGGTCGACGACATTGTGTGGATGGGGCCGCAGCCCTCCATGGCCGACCGGGCAGCACAAGTGGGGGTGAGCACGACCAGGCCTGTCGCGGAGTTAGAGAAGTGGACGCAGCGCGCCTTGCAACAGGGACAGAGGATTCACTACCTCCCGCAGTACCGGAGCGAGAACCAATTAACGATCGAGCGGCTCACTGGAACGCGCGCCCCATGGGTCAACTCCGCGTGCTCGCGAGAATTCGTCCGCGCCGTCGTAGCACAGCGCTCGGTCAAGTCGGCGCAGGAAGTGGCGGAGATCGAAAAGGCCCTGGCCATCAGCTACGAGATGTACCAGCAGGCCGTGCGCTTGATCGCCCCCGGCCTCTACGAGCGCGAAGTGGTAGGGCCCATCGAGGGGTCGGTGCAGGCACGGGGTTCCATGACTGCCTTCCCCACCATCTTCACGACCCATGGGGAGATCCTCCATGGCCACTCGCACGCTCATCGCCTGGAGGCCGGGCAGCTGGTAGTTTTCGATTCGGGCGCCGAGTCGCCCAACCACTACGCCAGCGACATCACCAGGACCTACCCGGTGAGCGGCAAGTTCACTCCATTTCAGAAGGACATCTACCAGGTGGTGGCGACCGCGCAGGAGAAAGCCATCGCCATCATGGCACCTGGGGTGCCGAATCGTGATGCCCACCTGACTGCGGCGCGCGTCATTGCCGATGGCCTCCGCCAGCTCGGCTTCATGAAAGGCGACCCGGACGCAGCAGTGGAAGCTGGCGCCCATGCACTGTTTTTTCCGCACGGCCTGGGCCACATGCTCGGCCTGGACGTCCACGACATGGAGAACCTCGGCGAGGACTTTGTAGGGTACGACGAAGAGTTCAAGCGCAGTGAGCAGTTCGGTCTGGCTTACCTGCGCCTTGCCAAGAGACTGCAGCCCGGGTATGTTATCACCGTGGAGCCGGGTGTCTACTTCATACCGGAGCTGGTCGGGCAATGGAAGGCGGCCAAGAAGCACCGCGCCTTCATCAACTACGCGCGGGTGGAGCGCCATCTCGGCTTCGGCGGCATCAGGATCGAAGATGACGTGCTCATCACCCGCACCGGCCATCGCGTGTTGGGCAAGCCCATTCCCAAGACGGTCGAGGAAATTGAAGCGTCCATGCAACGCTGACGGTAGCTGTGCGCGCCAGCTGCCTCTCTCGGCTTACTGAAGCGAAGGTGACAGGAAGTTGATGATCGAGCGAGCTTGTGTCTTCTGTGCCTCAAGCAGCAGACTTGACGAAGGCTACCTCCGCCCTGCCTACGAACTGGGCCAACTCTTGGCCGAGCAACGGATTACCCTCGTCTACGGCGGGGGCGCAGCGGGCTTAATGGGCGCGGTCGCCGACGGCGCTCTGTCGCGCGGCGGGCAAGTCGTGGGGGTGATTCCGGCTTTCATGGTGGAAAGGGAGTGGGCGCACAAGGGGGTGAGCCAGTTGATCGTGGTGCAGAGCATGAACGAGCGCAAAGAGCTCATGCGCGCCCAGGCCGACGCTCTGGTAGCCTTGCCAGGTGGTTCCGGCACGCTGGAGGAATTGCTCGAAGCGATCTCGCTGAAGCGGCTTGGCCTGTACCTCGGCCCCATCGTGATGCTCAACACGTGCGGCTTCTTTGACCCCCTGCTGCAACTTTTCGAGCGATGCATTGCCGAGCGATTCATGGACCCGCGTCACCGCCAGATGTGGACCGTTGTCGACGAGCCAGCGAAGGTGTTGGAGGCCATCAGGCAGGCGCCCCCGTGGCCGAGCGGCGCCGTACAGTTTGCCGCTGTGTGAGGCCGTGGCCATCTATGGGCGCGCCACCCAACAAGGTCCCGCACGGCCGACGTTTGTCTCGTCTTCCTTCATGAAAGGCAAGAAAGCACATGCACACGAGATATCCCCTCCACGCAGTAGTGGTGGCGTTAGGTCTGCTCTGGAGCGCGGGCAGCATTGCCCAGATAATGAGTGAGGCAGAAGACCTGGCCTACGCGGACAGGCTCTTCACCGACAAACTCTACGACCTCGCAGCGCTGCAGTACCAGCGCTATGCCGACCGCTACCCGACAAGCCCCAAGGCACCGCAGGCCCTGTTGCAGGCATGTCGTGCCTTGTTCTTGTCCGGGCAGCACGAGGCAGCGCTGCGCACCGGGCGCGATGCCTTGCTGCGCTTTCCCGGCTCTGCCCTCCTGGACCAGTTCCTCTTCCAGCAGGGCCAAACTCACGAGGCGCTGGCGCAGCTCCACCAGGCGGCTTTGGCCTTTGAACGCGTGGCGGCCTTTGCCCCGGGCAGTTCCCTTGCGCCAGAGGGCCTGCTGCGTGCCGCGCGCCTCTATCAGAAAGCTGGCGAGTATGCCGACGGCGAGCGTGTGGCCGGCCTGCTGCTGGACAAGTATCCGACAAGCGCGATGCGCGAAGAAGCACGTCTGCTGCTGGCCACGGCGTTGTTCCATCTTGGCCAGCATGAAGAAGCGCTCGCCGAAGCCGAGAAGTTGATCACCCCGGACCTCAAGAAGAGCACGACTGTCCGAGCCCTGGCCCTGAAGGCAGAAATACTCGATCGCCTCGGCCAGTTCACCGAGTCCGAGCGGATCCTCAGGCAGGTGGCCGAAGCAACAGTCGACTCGGTGGCAACCGCCACTGCTGCCTTCCTCCTGGGGGACATCCTGCAAGGTCGCGGCGAATATGCGGAATCGGCGCGCTTTGCGGAAAGGGCTACGCAGTTTGCCGGCGACAAGGAGCTGAAAGCGCGCTCCACCCTGCTCAAGGGGCAAAGCCTGCTGCGCGCCGGTTCGGCAAGAGAGGCCCTGGCGGCATTTGAGTTAGCCAGTTCTTTGGCGCCAGGGGATTCTCTTCGCGCTGAGGCGTGGCTTGGGGCGGGCAACGCCGCGTTGCAGTTGGCACAATTTGCCGCTGCCCGCCAGCACTTTGATGCGGTGCGCGCCCTCCCTGTCGGCGAGCGGCGGGCCTGCGAACGGGCCATAGCGGCAGCCACCATCGGCGCGATGCGGGCGTCGGCTTCCCTTGGAGAAGCGGAAGCAGCACACGCGCGCGCGGCCCAGTTCAGCGCCCGCTTTCCCAATAGCCCCTTTCTGGACGACATCGCCTTCTTCGATGCCCAGCTCAGTCAAGAGGACACAGGCTGCTCCAGACAGGAGATGCACAAGCTCCTGGGCTTTCTCACCCAATTCCCGCAGAGCCAGTTCGCGGACGAGGTTTCCTTGAGTTTGGCGCGCTGTTATCAAGACCTGGGCGACTATGCAGCAGCAGCCGATGCCTACGAGAACTACGCCGGCCAGTTTCCGGCCTCGCCTTTAGCCGATGAGGCGGCGTACAAAGCCTTGTTGCTCCGTTCCTTCCTTGTTGCGGACTACCGCAAGGCTTCATCTTCGCTGGCGCTGCAAGTGGTCCGGCTGGCCAGCGGCCAAGATCGCGACCGAGTGCCTGTCGACGTGGGCGCGCTGTACTTGGAATCGCTGCGGGACTATGCTACCGCCCGGGCGCTCTATCGGCACCTCTACGCGCAGGACACCACTGCTGCTTCCGCCACGCTCTTGTTGAGCCTGGCCACTTGCTACCATGGGCTGGCTGCCTCAGCTTATCTTTCGGCCCACCAGAGTGCTCTCGGGGCGCTGGTGGACAGTGCCGCCACTTTCTATCGCAAGGCCATCGCCACCTCCAGCGATACCCACGAAAGACTTGCCGCAGTGCGCGGGCTGCTCGGACTGCGCAAAATGACCAAGCTCTCTCCGCTTGACGTGCCGCGCTGGCTAGCGGACCTGGACGCTGCCCTGGCGGTCGTCCCTGCCCAGAGTCCCCTGCGCGCCGAGTTGCTGGCCGAGAAGGCCAGTCTGCTGCTTGAGCAGGGCCCACAAGCCGACAGCCTGGCCTTTCTTGTTCGCACCTTCGCCAGCGACGCAGCTCGCCTTGCTGGCGACGACGAGCTGCGCGCCCGCTGTCATTGGCTGGTGGCGCAAGGATCGCTGGCCGCTCGCGACACGGCGGCTGCCGGGACAGCCCTGAAAACCATCATCGAGCGCCTGCCGCGCACCCGGCGAGGTGCGCAGGCGATGATGTTGGCCGCCGCCCTGGCTGAGGCCGGCAATCGCTTCGGCGAGGCAGAAAAACTGTACGAGCGCGTCCTCAACGACTGCTCCTATGCACCGGTGGCGGACAGCGCGGAGGTGCGGCTTGCCGATCTTCTCATCCGCCAGGAGAAGCACAAGGCGGCCGCCGAGCTCCTCCAGCGTGTGCGGGAGAAGAGAGCAAGCGACATTTCGCTTTCTGAGGCGCCGGATGCCGACCCGCCGGAACTGAAACTCCGTCTAGGCACCGCCTACCACCATCTTGGCCGCTCGCGAGAAGCGGAAGCACTGCTGGTGGAGTTTGTGCGGGAGGCAGCAAGCAACCCGCAGGTTGCGCAGGCCCTCGCCCTTCTTGCCACGATGGCCGAGGAAAGAGGTGACCGGGAGAGAGCCCTCACCTTCTTGCGTCAAGCCAGCTCGCTGCCGGCTGCTTCGCCGAGCGCAAAGGTCTCCGCCCGGCTGCGCACAGCTGACCTGCTCTTTCGCAACGGCGACTATCGCAGTGCGGCAGCCGAGTACCAGGAGTTGATCAAGGATGTGCCAGCGGACTCGGTGCGGCGAGTGGCAGGGCCCAAGCTGGTCATTTCCCTGTTCAGGCTCGATGACCGCCCCCGGGCCACCGCCGAGGCCGAGAAATATCTGAAAGCATATCGCGACGACGCCAATCGTGCCCTTTTTGCCTACGAGGAAGGCGAGTTCTTTATCCGCCAAAAGGACTTTAAGCAGGCGGAAAAAGCCTTCCGCGCGGCGCGGGATGTCAAGAACGCAGAGACGGCAGCCTGGGGGGACATCGGATTGGGCAAGCTCTCCCTGATCATGAACCAACCAGACGAGGCGCTGAACATCCTCGCCGGCGTCCCCGCCAAGTACCCCAACAGTCCCTTGACAGCCACCGCCTATGTGAACCTGGGTGATTTCTACTTCAAGAATGGGCAGTTTGAGAACGCGTTCCTTGCCTTCCAGAAGGCCTTGGCGGTGCCGCGCATTGACTCTGCCATGCGTGCGCTTGCCTTGGGCTACCTGATCGACGCGGCGGATCGCCTGGGCATGTGGGACCGTGCCATCGCCTTTGCTCGCCAGTACCTGCAGGGCTTTCCGCGCGCCGATGACGCCTTTGCGCGCAAAATGCAGATAGGCACCTGCCTGAAGAACCTCAAAGAGTACGAGCGGGCAATAGAGCACTTTCGGGACCTGAAGCCCTACGCCAGCAAGGAGACCGAGCCGGAAATCCAGTACTGGATCGGCAAATGCTACTTGGAGATGGGGAGATACACCGAGGCCATCGTCGAGCTCATGAAGGTGAAGTACCTTTCCCCGCCATCGAAGCTCCCCTGGGCTGTCACCGCGATGTACGAATCGGGGCTGGCGTACATGCGCCTTGGCAAGCTGGACGACGCGCGCCGCATCTTCCAACGCATCGAGCGCGAAGAGGGCAGTGCCAGCAGCTTCGGCCGGGTAGCGAGGGAGCGCATCAAGGAGATAAACGAGAGGAAAGCGGGCCAGTCCGGGTAGCGGGAAGCTGCGGGGGTTTTTCAGCGAGGGGCTTCAAGACAGGACATGAGGAACAAACTGTACGCAAGGGCCATCACCAGTTGGCCTGAAGAAGACCGGCCACGAGAAAAACTGCTCAAGCACGGCGCTCACACCTTGAGCAACGCCGAACTTTTGGCTATTCTTATCCGCACAGGTGTGGAAGGCTCAAGCGCCGTGGGTCTGGACCGCGAACTGTTGCGCAAATTCAAGACCCTGCGCGCACTCAGTGCCTGCGACCCAGCCGAGTCGCGCGAGATCAGGGGGCTGATGCAGGCCATTCGGTGAGGTTGTTTTGTGAACCCTGAACGCTTCCACAACAGCACAGCCCCTTCGTGGACGGCAACGGCCGCATCGGCCGCTTGCTCATCTGGCTGTTGCTGGTGCAGTGGGGACTGTTGCCGCTGCCGATGCTCTACCTGAGCGCCTATTTTTATCGCCACCGCCAGGATTACTATGACCTGCTCTTGGGGGTAAGCGAACGGGGCGCGTGGCGTGATTGGCTGCTCTTCTTCCTGCGTGGGGTGGCCGAGCAGGCGGGAGATGCCCTGAGGCGCGCCCCCAGGTTGCAGGATTTACGCGAGCAATGGCATCAGAACCTGGCCCAGGCACGTTTTTCAGCGCTGCTGATGCGTCTGGTAGATGCTTTGTTCGACACGCCGATCTTGACCATACCGCGGGCGGCCCGTTTGCTCGACGTCACCTATCCCAGTGCACAGCGCAACGTGGAGAAGCTTATTGAGGCGGGCATCCTGCGGTTGCTTGGCGACGCGAGCCGTGGCAAGACGTACGTGGCGTCTGAGATCATGAACGTGATCGGAGAAGAGCCGGTGCCCGGACAATGAATTATACTTTTCGGCCGAAAAGTATGATTCCGAAGCACAGAACTAACGTTTAGTACAATGCCGACCCATGCTCCACGCCCCAACCCGCGAAACCGTGGCCAACGACATCTGGCGGGCGTGCGACATTCCACCCCGTAAGTGCAGGGCAACCCGCGCGAGCTGGAGCGGTGGATTTGCGCGTGAGGGTTGAGGACTGCCAGCTTTCGGTAAGTTGGCAACCCTCTGAAGATGCTCAATCTGGAGCCTTGACCACGCCCAAATGCTCCTTGCCGGAGAGCCAGAATGTGGAATGGAAGCGTCAGTGGACCGAACGCGCTCTGGACGACCTGGCGGCCTTTGCCAACACCGACGGCGGTCTGCTCCTGATGGGCGTTCAGGACGACGGCGAGGTGGTGGGCGCTCGGGCAGATGACCGGGAATTGCAGCGCATCGCCAATCTGATTGCTGCGCACTTGGGGATTACGCCGTCCATCGAAGTCGTGCCAATGGAGGGGCGCGAGGTTATCCGCATCAGCGTGGAACCGACGTCGTGCTTAGTCGCCTTGGGCGGGCGTTATTTGCGGCGCGTCGGCACAACCAACCGCGATTTCGCCCCCGAGGAGTTAGCGCGCCATATCCTGAAGCGCTCCGGGCGTACCTGGGACAGTTTCGCCAGCGAATGGGGCTTCGGCGAGCTGGACGAAGAATCGGTGAACTATTTTGCCCGGCTTGCGCGCCCCAGGTTGCCCCACATTGACCCGGCGCAGCCGCAGGCGGTTCTGAAGAATCTCGGCCTGGTCAGCGAAGGGGAGCTCACCAACGCGGCGGTCTTGCTCTTTGCCCGGCGCCCGCAGCAGCTCTTTCCCCTGGCGCAGGTGCGGATTGGGCTTTTCCGGGGAACGCAGATTCTCGATAGCCACGACTTTCAAGGCACGCTCTGGCAACAGCTCGATGGCGCGATGGAGCGCTTCCGTCAGGTGCTCAAGGTGCGCTTCGACATCCGCGTGGAAGAGCCTTCGCCGGAGGGCTTGCAGCGCCGCGAGGTGTGGGAGTATCCCCTGGATGCCCTGCGGGAGGCGGTGGTCAACGCCCTGATTCATCGCGATTACACCTATCCGGCGGACGTTCAGATTCGGATGGAAGAAGACCGCCTGGACATCTGGAGTCCGGGCGAACTGCCGCCGCCGCTCACGCCGGAGGCGCTGTACGGCCCGCACGGTTCGGTGTTGCGCAATCCGCTGCTTGCGCAGGCCTTTTACTTCGCCGGCATCATCGAGCGCTGGGGCACGGGCACCACGCGCATCGTGCAACTCTGCCGCGAACAGGGCTTGCCGGACCCGGAGTTCCAAAACTGGCAGGGTGGGGTTCGTGTGGTCTTCAGCCAGGACCCCTCCACCCCCGAACGGCTGCGGGCGACGGGGCTGAGCGAGCGACAGATTCAGATTGGTGCGACATTGCGCAGTCGCCAGAGTGCTTCGATCGGCGAACTCCACCGACTCTTTCCAGATGTCACGGCCAAAACCGTCCAGCGTGACCTCCAGGCCCTTGTGGACAAAGGCTTGCTGAAGGCGCAAGGCGAAAAGAAGGGGAGACGCTATGTCCTGGCTCGATAACGGACATTTATCGGACATATTGGACAATTTGGGACAGCCGGGTGTCCCAATAACCGTCGCGCCCGTCTGATCGCCTCGAAGCTAGAGACCGCCGGCCTCGAGGAGAGCGCCGACGCGCGCGCCTCGCGGCTGCCGCCCTTTCTGGGGGAGATGAGGCCTTTCTGTGAACCCTGAACGCTTCCACAACAGCACAGCCCCTTCGTGGACGGCAACGGCCGCATCGGCCGCTTGCTCATCTGGCTGTTGCTGGTGCAGTGGGGACTGTTGCCGCTGCCGATGCTCTACCTGAGCGCCTATTTTTATCGCCACCGCCAGGATTACTATGACCTGCTCTTGGGGGTAAGCGAACGGGGCGCGTGGCGTGATTGGCTGCTCTTTTTCCTGCGCGGTGTGGCCGAGCAGGCAGGTAATGCCCTGAGGCGCGCCAGGAGACTGCAGGACTTGCAGGAAGGATGGCACGGCCGCCTCGCCCAGGCGCGGACCTCTGTTCTGGCTTTACGCCTGGCGGATTCGCTTTCTGCTAACCCAGTTCTTACGACTCCACAGGCCCAACGCTTGCTCCGGGTTGGTTCTTATCATGGCGCGCAAAAGAATGTAGAAAAACTGGTGAGCGCTGGCATCCTCCGCCCGGCGGAAGAGACGACGTATGGCAAGACCTACATGGCTGCCGAGATTTTGCGGATCATCCACGATGAATAAGACATGAGGTGAAATTGCACTTTTCGGCCGAAAGGTGCAATTCTTGGCCGAGGAGTTGCACACAAGTGCAAATCTGGACTCGCAAGAGAGGTTCCAATGCCCCAGTTGAACATCGTCCTGGCCGAGCGCAGGCCGGAACGCGATTTCGTGCGACAGTTGATCAGACCTGAAAACGCCTCCGCGATAGATGCCTGGATCAAATCCACCGATCAAGGATTCTACGAAATCGAGTATGCCTGGCGCAAAGGCGAGCATCCCAAGCGCGGCTACTTCAACCCAGAGTTTTCATCAAGAAAGGCAACGACATTCTGGTCGTGGAAATCAAAGGTGACGAGGAAATAGACGGCCCTTCGGACGAGAACAAGGGCAAGTACCGTTATGCTCGTCAGCATTTTGAGACGCTGAATCAGCAGCAGGGCGAATGCCGCTACTCTTTCCATTTCCTGAGGCTGCGGGATTATGATGCTTTCTTCCAGTTCCTGCGTGAGGGAAACTATGGGTCATTTGTTTCTGGCCTGGATGCCGCATTGGGGTACAACACTCACGGTTAGGGAGGATGCATTACAGGTCGGCATAGCAAGGGGCAGTCCGGTGCCCGCCTCTGGCCGCTGGGCCCGCGCCAGGGTTGGTTGGTCTTTGTAGAAAACGTCCTGACGCCGAAGGAGGGCGTATTGCAAAGCTCTGCGCCAGTGGCGAACTCGACCACCTACTGCGGATCAATTGCGACAAGAGCTCGAGCATAGATGGTGAAGTCACCCATGAGCGAGAAAGCAGACCAACAGCACCCCGTCCAAGGGCAGGAAAGCGTGCGCCTTGACAAATGGCTCAAGGTGGCGCGCATCTTCAGGACGCGCGCGCAGGCGGCCAAGAGCTGCGAAGAGGGGAAGGTCAAGGTGAACGGCCAAGTGGCAAAACCTGCGAAGGCGATCCGGGCCGGGGATACGGTCACCGTGAAGCACAAGCACCTCTATCGCACGTTCGATGTGCTCCAGGTGACGGCGAAAAGCCTCTCAGCCGAAAAGGCGCGGGAACTGTACCGCGAACATCAGCAAGAGCTTTCCCCGGAATCGCAGGAGCTTCTGGAGCTCTACCAACGGGCGCGGCGCGTGCGCCCGCCATTCAAGGGTCGTCCTACCAAGAAGGAACGTCGCCGCCTCGAGCGCTTGCGAGGGTGGTAGCCCGCTCACTTACCAGTTGCCAGTCATCAGATACTCGTGCATGGCGTTGGCGGCGCGTCTCCCCTGTCCCATGGCTAAGATCACCGTAGCTGCGCCCAGTACGATGTCGCCGCCAGCGAACACCCCCCGCTTAGAGGTTTTGCCCGTATGCTCGTCGATGATGATACCCCCCCACTTGGTGACGGCAATGTCCGGCGTGGTCTGGGGAATGAGCGGATTGGGGCTATTGCCAATGGCAACAATGACTGCGTCCACCTCCATGATGAACTCGGAGCCAGGCACAGGAACCGGACGCCGCCGCCCCGATTCGTCGGGCTCTCCCAGCTCCATCTTGATGACCTCCAGTCCCTTCACCCAGCCGCGCTCATCGCCCAGCACGCGCACCGGCGCCATGAGCAGGTTGAATTGCACGCCCTCTTCCTTGGCGTGCTCAATCTCCTCCAATCGCGCCGGCATCTCCTTTTCCGAGCGCCGATAGACGATGATCGACCGCTCTGCCCCCAGGCGGAGCGCCGTCCGCGCGGCGTCCATGGCTACGTTTCCCCCGCCAATGGTCGCCACTCTCTTGAAAGGGAAGATCGGCGTATCTGCCTCTGGAAAGTCGTAGGCGCGCATCAAGTTGGCCCGAGTGAGGTACTCATTGGCCGAGTAGACCCCAAGCAGATTCTCCCCGGGGATGCGCATGAAGTTCGGCAGACCGGCGCCGGTGCCGACAAACACGGCGTCATACTCCTGAAGAAGCTCGTCAAGGCTTCTGGTCTTGCCCACGACGAAATTGGTTCTGAGGGTGACACCCAGGCGAGTGAGATAGTCGACTTCGGCTTCGACGATGGCCTTTGGCAGACGGAACTCGGGGATCCCGTAAACGAGCACCCCTCCGGGCTTATGCAGCGCCTCGAAGATAGTCACCTCGTGCCCACGCAGGATGAGGTCGCCGGCCACGGTCAGTCCTGCGGGCCCGCTTCCTACCACGGCCACGCGCTTTCCTGTCTTGGGCGGCAGGGTAGGCAGCTCCACGGCACCGTGCTCACGCTCCCAATCGGCCACAAAGCGCTCCAGCTTGCCGATGCCCACGGACATCTTCACGTCCTTGTGGCTCTTGGTCAGGGTACACTCTTTTTGGCACTGCTCTTCTTGGGGGCACACACGGCCGCACACGGCTGGGAGCACATTCTTCTCTTTGATGCGCCGAGCGGCGGCCACAAATTCCCCTTGCTCGATGAGGCGAATAAACCCAGGAATGTCGATCTCCACCGGACACCCAGCCACACACGGTCTGGTTTTACACTGCAGGCAGCGTTGCGCCTCGCGGATGGCCTGCTCCGGCGTGTAGCCTAACGGCACTTCCCTTTGGTTCCTGATGCGCTCGTTGGGGTCTTGTTCTGGCATGCGCTGCGGCGGGATCTGCAGCCGCTGTTTTGGCGTCAGTGTCTGTTCCATACCGTTCTCATGCCCTCGCTTTCTTCTCCGCCCAGTACCGTTCCAGTGCCTTGCACTCCAGCTCCTTGTACATGCCCAACCGCTTTTCCATTTCGTCCCAATCGACCTGATGGGCATCGAACTCTGGTCCGTCGACGCAGACGAACTTGGTCTTGCCACCGACGGTGACGCGGCAGCCGCCGCACATGCCCGTGCCATCGATCATGATGGTGTTGAGGCTGGCAATGGTGGGGATTTGGTGCGCGGCGGTAAGCTTGCTCACCATCTTCATCATCACTGCCGGCCCGATGGCAATGACCAGGTCGATCTTGCGGCCCTGCCGGATCAGTTCCTGGAGGGCATCGGTGACAAAGCCCTTCTTGCCATAGCTGCCGTCGTCGCTGGTGACGATCACCTCATCGCTCACGCTGCGCATCTCTTGTTCCAGGATGAGCAGCTCCTTCTTGCGCGCGCCCAGAATGGAAATGATGTAGTTGCCAGCGGCACGCATGGCCTGCGTGATGGGGTAGATGGGCGCAATGCCGATGCCACCGCCGACACTCACCACCGTGCCGACCTTAGCGATGTGCGTAGGTGAGCCAAGGGGGCCCACCAGGTCAACCAACTTGTCGCCCACCTCCTTCTCGGCTAACTCATAGGTGGTTTTCCCCACGCTCTGGGAAATGAGGGAGATGGTGCCTGCCCGCGGGTCGGCATCGGCAATGGTGAGGGGAATACGCTCGCCCAGGGGGTTGACGCGGATTATGACAAACTGTCCAACCCGCCGCTTCTGGGCAATCTCCGGTGCGTACACCACAAAGCGGGTGACGTCTGGGGCAAGCACCTCCTTGCTGACGATTTCGTTGAGCTCCATACCGGCTCCTCTTGCTTCCATCCCACTGCGCTCCTGCACCCTACCGCAGCGAAGGATGGAATATAGCAAAACCGGGAAAGCTTTGCAAAGAATTTTCGGCACGTGCGCTGGGAGCTGCGGTTCGTCGTGTAGGGGGCGTGCTTTGGCGCCGGCAGCGCGTTCGCGACGTCTCGGCAACGAGGTGGCCTTTTCCAAGCTCAGTTGTGCAAGGGGCTGGAGCGCGAGGTTGGCGACGGTGCCGAACACTTGCTCAGCCGGAAACTCGAGGGCGGGACACCGTTTCTTGTCTGAAGAGAGTCTTCTCGATGCAGGGCAACCGGAGGGCAACCTGGAGCTTACTGGTCACGTTGGCCATGCGCCGCAATGAGGCGGGATCCGT
Source organism: candidate division KSB1 bacterium (assembly GCA_024655945.1). Lineage (NCBI taxonomy): Bacteria > Pseudomonadati > Candidatus Zhuqueibacterota bacterium. The sequence goes on along the minus strand of JANLFK010000011.1, from coordinate 69,519 downwards.
GGGCAGCTCCCCATGCCGGAAGGGCCTTCGCGCCGCAAGAAGAGGGGTACGTGCGCAAAAGGTGGAACTTGCCGGCAGCCACGCGGCTCCCCGACGAATGCTCTGCCCTCTGCGGTCAGCGACGCGACTGCAGTGCCTTGTAGCGACACGGAGAGGCCTCTATCTGCCCTTCAGCCGCCGTGGCCGGCGCCGGCACAGCGCTCGAGCCAGTTCTTGAGGACAGTCAGGCCGGCTCGACCGCTCTTTTCGGGGTGGAACTGGACCGCCCACACCTGGCCGACGCCCACCGCGGAGGCGTAGCGGATGCCGTACTCGGTCCACCCAACGACCTTGAGCGTGTCCTCAGGCACGGCCGAGTAGCTGTGCACAAAGTAGAAATACTCACCAGGGACAAGCCCGGCGAACAGAGGGCAGTCGGCCTTGAACTCCACGTTGTTCCAGCCGATCTGCGGCACGCGCCGTCCTTGGAAACGGCGGCATGTGCCTCTGAGAAAGCCAAAGCCAGCTGCGCCGGGCGACTCCTCGCTCCCCTCCAGCAGCAGCTGCAGACCTAAACAGATGCCTAAGTAGGGGCGGCCAGCGTCCAGCCAGGCCCGCAGGGCGCCAAAGAGGCCCGCCGCATGGAGGTGCTCAACCGCGTGCCCGAACGAGCCCACGCCGGGTAAGATCAACCTGTCCGCGAGCTCCAATTCCTGCGCGCCACGAACAAGCCGGTGCTCCACGCCCAGGTAGGATAGGGCTTCGCTCACCGAGCGCAGGTTGCCGGCGCCATAGTCAACTATCCCGGTCATCGATCAGTCCTTTTGTGCTGGGGACCTCACCAGCGGCGCGAGGATTGACCTGGCAAGCCATGGCGAGGGCCTTGGCGAAGGCCTTGAAGATGGCCTCCATCTTGTGGTGGTCGCTGCGGCCATAGGGCATGCGTACCACCACGTTGCCTCCCAATTGCACGGCGAAGGCATAGAAAAAGTCTTCCAGCAGGTCCGAGTCGAGGTCGCCGCAAAATTGGCGACTGAAGTGGACATCGTACTGCAGGTAAGGGCGGCCGCCGATGTCCACGGCCACCACGGCCAGTGCCTCGTCCATGGGGTAGACGAAGTAGCCGGCGCGGTTGATGCCGCGCTTGTCGCCCAAAGCCTGGGCAAAGGCCTTGCCCAATACCAGCCCGCAGTCCTCGAGCAGGTGGTGCTGGTCCACGTGCAGGTCGCCGCTGGCGCTGAGGGTGAGGTCAAAGAGCCCGTGCTTGGCAAAGGTCTCGAGCATGTGCGTGAGCAAGCCGATGGGGGTTGTGACGTGCGCCTGTCCCTTGCCGTCGATGCTAAGTTCGACGATAACCTCAGTCTCGCGGCTGCGCCGCTCCGCGCGGGCGCTGCGCTTCACCTGAGCACCTCCTCTATGCAGTTCACATCCGGGATGACTGCTGCCGCGCCGTGGCCGCGCAGCAGGGCCATGCAGGCTGCGCCTTCTTCTCCCAGCTGGTTGGCGAGCACGGCGATGGGCACCACCTTCGCCGCTCTGGCCGCAACGATGTCGTCGACGGTGTCGCCCACGTACCAACCCTCTTGTGCACCCAACTTGGCCAAGGCAAGGTACAAGCCATCCGGGTGGGGCTTCTGTCGGTCCCAGGGCAGGTCATCCATGGTCACCACTGCGCCAAAGAGGTGCTGCATGCCGGCGCGCTGCAGTGTCCAGGCTGCTTCGCGGCGGGGTCTGCCAGTCACCACGCCCAGCGCGTATCGACCAGCCAACCGCATGGCCACCTCCGCACGCAAGAGCCACTGCTCATTGGTGATCAGCCCGTCAAAGTTGCGCCCCAGGTAGAATTCCTGGAACACGCTGACGATCTCTTGCAGAGGGACATCCACGCCCTGGTCGTGCAAGACTCGGCGCGTCAGCTCCCAGTCGTTGTTGCAGCCTCCGGCGTCCTTGTACGCCTGGATCTGCGCAGGCGAAATGGCCATTCCCGAAAAGTGCTCCACCGTCGCCGCGATGGCCCGCCGATAGGAACCGGACACCTCCACGAGCACCCCGTCCATATCGAAGAGCACGGCCTTCATGCCAACTCCACAAGCGAAGCCCGCAGGGCTGCCAAGAACGCCTGGTTCTCGGCAGGAGTGCCAACGGTGACGCGCAGCCAGTCGCTCAAGGCGTCCCCGAAGGATCGCACCAAGACGCCGCGCCGGCGTAAGGCAGAGAAAAGCGTCGCCGCGGGCACGGCCTGGTGGCGGAAGAGCACAAAGTTCGCGCGCGAGGGCACTGCCTGGACCCCAGAAATGCTCGGCAGCACCGCCAGGAGCTCTTCCCTCTGGCACACCACTTCCTGGATCTCCTTTTCCAGCAACTTGCGGTGCGCCAGCATCACCTCGCCGGCGATCTGCTGCAGGATACCCACCGAGAAGGGCAGCCGCGCCTTTGCCAGCTCGGCCACCACTTGCGGCGGCCCCAGAAGATAGCCAAGCCGCGCGCCTGCCAGCCGCAAGGCTTTGGAGAATGTGCGCAACAGAACGAGGTTGCTGTAGCTGCGCAGCAGGGGCAAGGCGGTCTCACCGTGGAACTCGAAGTAGGCCTCATCCACGCAGACCAGGCAGTCCACCCGTGCAACCAGCTCCTCGATGTCGGAAACGGCCATCCAGGTGCCGGTGGGATTGTTCGGTGTGGCGAAGATGACCAGGCGCGCCCCATGAGCAGCAGCCACCAGCGCCTCAGGGTCGCAACTAAAGTCCGCCCGAAGTGGTACTTCCCGTACACATGCTCCCAAGATGCGGGCCACTCGACTGTAAACGGCAAAGCCAGGAGTGACGGTGACGATGGTGTCGCCACTCTCACACGTTGCGGAAATCACCGTTTGGATGAGCTCGTTTGAGGCGTTCCCCACCAGCACGCACTCGGCGGGCACCCCGGCATAGGCCGCGATGGCTGTCACCAACGCCCCTGCCTCTCCATCCGGGTAGCGCTGCCACGAGGCAGCGGCCAAACGCGCCAGAATTTCCCTCTTGAATTGGTCCGGCACGTCGCGGGGGAACTCATTCTGGTTGAGCTTAACCATCTGCGCATCTTGCGGCACCTCGTAGCGCGACAGCTCCCGCACCCGCTGTTTGATGAGGCTCATATGATGACCTTCTTGAACTCGTACTCGAGAATGTCCGTGGCACCCATCTTCTTGAGCAGAGGGACGAGGCGGATAATCTCAGAGCGGCGCACGGCTGCCTTGACTGCGTACCCCTGCTCTCCGTACAGCTGCGAGATTGTCGGCGCTCGCATGCAGGGAAGCAGGCGCACCACCGCCTCCAGCCTTTCCGCCGGCACATTCATCTCCAACATCACCCTCTCGCGCGCGTTGAGCACCGCCGTAAAGAGCATCACCAACTCTTCGATCTTTTCCCGCGTGCGCTCGTCTTGCATGACGCGGGCATTGGCGATGAACCGGGTCGAAGACTCCATCACCGTGGCCACGATGCGCAACCCGTGTTCTCGGAGCGTCTGGCCGGTGGCGGTGTTATCGATAATCATGTCGGCGTCTTCCGGCGGAAATGCCTCGGTGGCACCGTAGGTGCGGAGGAGAATAAAGTCGTACCCCTGCTCGCTGAGGAACTGACGGGAAATGCGCTCATACTCGGAGGCAACGACCAGACGGCGGCTGCGCAGCTCTGCGGTCTTGAGCTGCGCCGGCACCGCCGCGACAATGCTCACCGGATCCAGGCGCAGGTCCAGGAGTTCTTCCACCTGCGCCCCGGTCTCCACGATCCAATCCAGGCCGGTGAAGCCGCAATCGTGGGAGCCGAGCTCGACAAGTTGGGCGATGTTTTGCGGCTTCATAATCTTCACCTGCAGCTCCGGGTCGTTGACGGCCGGCACGTACTGCCGGTCGTTTTCCCGCAAGACAAAGCCCGCGTCGGTGAGAAGCTGCACCACGCCATTGTGGATGCGACCTTTGGGAATGACCAGCCTAATCTTGCGCATGCTTTCCTCTTCCGGTGATGACCCGTACCAGCTCCTCCAAGCCGCCCAGGTAACCGTCGGCTCCCAACCCGACAATTTGCGCAACACACACCGGCGCAATCACCGAGACGCGTCGGAACTCCTCTCGCGCGTGGATGTCCGACAGGTGCACCTCAACTACCGGCAGCGCCACCGCTGCGAGGGCGTCCCGCAGCGCGTAGCTGTAATGAGTCAGAGCGCCGGGGTTGATCAGAATGCCGTCTGCCCATTTTCGCCGCCGCTGAATGAGGTCGATGAGCCGGCCTTCGTGGTTGGATTGCGCGATCTTGACCCGCACACCGAGGGTGCGTGCGTGCCTCCTGATGAGTGCGTTGAGCCCACGCAGCGTCATGGTGCCGTAGATGTGCGGCTCACGCTCGCCGAGCAGATTCAGGTTCGGCCCGTGGAGGACGAGGACCCTCATCCGTCACCTCCTGCCCAAGGCATACGCGATGGCGGCCATGAGTTCCTGCTCCGTCACGTCGGTAATGACCTGCGGCCAGCCGATGCCCCGCAAACCCACAAAGTGCAGCGCCCGGGCATAATGCTTCTTGTCGGCAGCGACAAATTCCATCACTGCGGAAGGGGCTACGCGCGACAGATCCACTGAGCACGGCAGCCGATTCAGGAGCTTGATGACCGCTCGGAACTGCTCATCCGCTAAAAGCCCCCTTTGCGCGGACAGCCAAGCTGCCCCACGCATGCCCACGAGCACCGCCTCGCCGTGACGGAGCACCCTGAACCTGGTGGCGGCCTCCAGGGCATGCCCGATGGTATGGCCAAAGTTGAGCACCCGCCGCATCCCCTGCTCGCGCTCGTCTCTGCTGACGATGCGCGCTTTCACCTGGCAACATTCACTGATCACCCAGGCAAGAGCTTTCTCGTCCTGGAAACTCAGCAAGGCCTCCAACTTCTCCTGCAACACCTGGAACAGCGCTGGGTGGGCGACGATGGCATATTTGAGCACTTCAGCAAATCCCGCACGCAGATCGCGCCTCTTCAAAGTCGCGAGCACAGTCGGGTCGATGAGCACGCAGCACGGATGATAGAAGGTCCCGATGACGTTCTTTGCGGCCGGGTGATTGATCCCCGTCTTGCCGCCCAATGCGCTATCTACTTGTGCAATGAGGGTGGTGGCAATCTGCACCAAGCGCACCCCACGCAGGTACGTTGATGCCACAAATCCTGCCAGGTCGCCAACCACCCCTCCACCAAGCGCGACCACCGTGGCACTGCGATCGAGCCGGTCCTCTATAAGCTTTCCCCACAGCCACTGGCAGGAGCGCAGCGACTTGGACGCCTCACCCGCAGGCACGGCGTACTGGGTCACTTCCACCCCGGCTGCCCGGAGACTCGGGCTCACTTGCGGGCCGTAGAGGGGAGCCACGTGGCTATCGGTGACCAGCGCAACACGCCGGCCCACCAGGCAAGGGGCGAGCAGTTCCCCCACCCGTGCGAGCAGGCCCATTTCGACGTGCACCGGGTAGGAGCCGGTGCCTACTTTGACCTCAATCGTCTCCATCCTGTTTCCCCAACACCACCAGCAGTCGACTCACCAGGGCTTCGGTCGTGCTCTTTTCGTGCACACGCAGAACCACCTGCGCCTGGCGGTAACGCGGCTCCCGCTCCGCCAACAGGCCTGCAATGGCCCGGGAACGCTCCTCTCCCTCAAGTCCCCGTAGCAGCGGACGCACTCTGTCCTCGGCAAGTCGGCGGGCCAAGAGTGAGGCGGTGCATTCGAGGTACACGGTGGTCCCACTCCCTTGCAGCCGTCGCCAGTTTTCGCTATCCATGACCGCGCCCCCGCCGACTGCAGCCACCTGGCCGCTACGGCTGCTCACGATTTGGATCACCTGCCGCTCGAGCTGCCGAAAATGACCTTCACCTTCTTGAGCGAAAATGTCGGCGATGCGGCGTCCGGTCAGTTGCTCGACGAGCTGGTCGGTGTCGACAAAGGTCATGCCCAGGCGTGCGGCAAGGGCTCGGCCGAGGCTGCTCTTGCCTGCGCCCATGAAGCCGATGAGGTAGAGGTTACCGGACCGTGGCGCGCTCATAGGCTGCAAGCAGTTCAGGCAGTGAGTCGCCGCCGAACTTTTCCAAGATGGCATCGGCAAGCACCAGTTTGACCATGGCCTCTGCGACCACCGCAGCCGCCGGGACCGCACACACATCTGCCCGCTCACGAAGAGCCGCCTCGGGCTTGCCATCGCGCAAGTCCACAGAACGCAAGGGGCGGGCAAGCGTCGGTATCGGTTTCATGGCAGCGCGCAGCACGATGGGCTGGCCGTTGCTCACGCCGCCCTCGATGCCGCCTGCCCGGTTGCTGGCCCGTGCTAGCCTGCGCCGCGGCCGGGGGCTGATCTCATCGTGGACTTGCGAACCGCGCAGGTCTGCGGCTTTCGACCCCAGGCCGATCTCAACACTCTTGATGCCGGGAATCGACATCACTGCCATGGCCAAGCGCCCGTCCAGGCGGCGGTCCCAGTGCACATAGCTGCCGAGTCCCGGGGGCACGCCCACAGCCACCACTTCGAGCACGCCACCGACGGAGTCGCCCGCCTCGCGTGCCTCATCGATTGCTGCGATCATGCGCTTCTCGTCCTCAGGATCCAGGCAGCGCACCGGCGATTTGTCCGCCTGCGCCCACACTCTGCGGCACCACTGCAGAGCACGGCGACCAGCAGCTGCCGGCGTCTCATCCGTCGCTTGCCAGCGACTCCAGTGACCAGCAATGGCCGTGACGTGGCTGACCACGCCAATAGCCACTTGTTCCAGAAGCTCGCCGGCGATCGCTCCCAACGCTACCCGCATAGCGGTCTCGCGGGCGCTGGCCCGCTCGATGACGTCGCGCAGGTCGGCATGCCCGTACTTGAGGGCACCGGCAAGGTCCGCGTGACCCGGGCGCGGCACCGTCACCGGCTCAGGTCGTTGGCCACATGCTTCTACAGCCATGACCTCCTGCCAATTCTGCCAGTCCCGATTGGCTACGATGAGTGCTACCGGAGCGCCGGTGGTGTACCCTGCGCGCACGCCGGCAACAATCTCCACGCGGTCCTGTTCGATGGCCATGCGACCGCCTCTCCCGTAGCCCGCTTGCCGACGACGCAATTGGCGGTCAATCTCCTCCCTGCGCACCGGCACCTGGGCGGGCATCCCCTCCAGAATGCCTACCAGTGCCTTGCCGTGCGACTCGCCTGCAGTGAAGTACCGCAGTCTACGCATAACCCTGCAGTTCCTTGCTGAGAAATGTGCGCATCTCGGTCATGAATTCGCCCTCCTTTGCCGGACGGCGGCCGGTCCAGAGTGCCATCGCCTCCACCGCTTGGAAGATGAGCATGTCCAGGCCGGGTATGGTCTGCGCCCCGCGTCCTGCCGCCTCCCGCAGCAAGCGAGTGTGCAGGGGATTGTAAACTAAGTCGAACACCACTATGCCCTTGCCGAGGAAATTGCCCGTCACGGGCGATTCGTGATGCCGGGGCCACATGCCGCAGGGCGTCGCGTTGACCAGGAGCGCCGCACCCTCCAGACTCCGGGCGAGAGCAGCTTCCTCCCACGGGAACACGGTCAGCTCAGTCTTGCCGCACGATTCGGCCAATTCGCTGGCAAGTCGTTCTCCTCGGGTCGGTGTGCGGCTGTGGATGTGCACAGCTGCCGCCCCCATCTGCGCCAGCACCCACACCACCGCGCGCGCGGCGCCCCCCGCGCCCAGTACCACGACCTTGCAGCCACGCACGTCCACCCCACGCCGCCTCAGGGCCAGTTCCACCCCGGCAGTGTCCGAATTGTACCCAAGCAGTCGTCCCTGCTGGTTGACGATGACATTCACGGCCCCCACTGCCCGGGCCTCTGGGGAAACCTCGTCCAGCAGCGGCAAGACCGCCTCTTTGTGCGGGATGGTGACATTGACCCCCCTCACGCCGAGCGCCCTTAGCCCGGCCACAGCCTCGGCCAGCTCCTCGCGGCGCACCCGGAAGGCATGGTAGCAACAGTTCACGCCAAGGACGTGAATCAAGTTCCCATGCAGTAGAGGCGAAAGGGAATGGTCCACAGGATCGCCGATGAGCCCGAGCGTCTGGGTGTGCGCGTCAGCCACGGCGCAGCTCCTCGAGCAAGTCGAAGAAGCCAGGAAAGGAGATATCCACGCACTCGGCGTGGCGGATCACAGTCGGGCCGTGGGCGAGCAACCCGGCAACCGCAAAGCTCATGGCGATGCGGTGGTCGCCGAAGCTGTCCACCGCGGCCCCCTTCAGCTTCTGAGGTCCGGGGATGACGAGCCCGTCTTCGAGCTCCTGCACCTCGGCGCCCATGGCCCTGAGATTGGCGGCCACAGCCCGGATGCGGTCACTCTCCTTCACGCGCAACTCTCTTGCGCCTTGGATGCGAGTCTCCCCTTCGGCCTGGGTGGCCACCACCGCCAGCACCGGCAGCTCGTCAATCAGGCGCGGGACAAGCGCACCGTCGATTTCCACGGCACGCAGCGAACCTGCCTCTACAAGGAGATCGGCCACCGGCTCCCAGGCCTCCGCCTGTTCTTCGAGAACTATCCGCGCGCCCATCTTCCTCAAAACCTCGAGCAGGCCGCTGCGGGTCGGATTGACGCCTACTTTTTCGACCCGCAAAGCGGACCCTTCCACCACCGCGGCCGCTGCCAGGAGAAGGGCTGCCGAAGATATGTCCCCCGGTACCTCCACGCTGGCGCCCTGCAGCCGTGCCGGCCCACGTACGGCCACCGCTCTGCGGTCCACGCTTACTGCCACGCCGAAGTGGGGCAGCATGCGCTCGGTGTGGTCACGCGTGGGCGCTGGCTCCACGACCTCGGTTGTGCCTTCGGCAAAGAGGCCGGCCAACAGCACCGCCGATTTGACTTGAGCGCTGGCAACCGGCATTGCATAGGAGATGGCCGTGAGCTTGCCGCCCTGAATGCGCAGCGGTGCGAAGCCTCCGGGCATAGATTCGATGCGCGCGCCCATCATGGCCAAGGGCTCGATGACGCGCGCCATGGGCCGCCGCCGGAGTGACTCATCCCCGGTGAGGGAGGCGGCAAACTGCTGACCGGCCAGAACGCCGGCAAGGAGTCGCATGGTCGTCCCGGAATTGCCCGCGTCGAGTACGGCGGGCGGCGGCCGCAAACCGCGCAGGCCCACGCCGTCCACGCTGGCCTCGCTCCCGCACACCCGGATCGGCACTCCTAAGGCTTGCAGACACGCTATCGTGCTCTGCACGTCCTTGCCCGGGCAAAGGTTGCGGATGTGCGTCCGGCCCTCGGCTATGGCGCCACAAATCAGGGCCCGATGGGAAATCGACTTGTCCCCTTGCACCCTCACCGTGCCGCGCAGCGCACCGCCTCCTCTGATCTCCCGGTCCATGGCCTCACTCCACCCTGCGCGTCCGGTAACCCAGGCGGCCAATGAGCGTCGCGGCGCGCGTGCGACAGGCCTCCGACTCGAAGGCCATGCGGATGCTGCCGGCATCGCCCTCCCGCACCTTCAGCACCTCGATGTCCTTGATGTTGATCTCCTCGGCGGCCAGTGCCCCGGCCATCGCCGCAATCACCCCGGGCCGATCTTCCACCTGGACGATGAGGTCATAGTGGGGCTTCAGAAAGCCCTTTGTGTCGCGCGGAATGGACAGCCTGCTGCGGGCAGCACTGTCGAACTCTCCTGCCAAATCCCCGGCCAGGAGCCTGCTGCGGAGGCGCTGCAGCTCGGCGATGTACTCGTCCACAAAGGGCACGATCTGCTCGACGTTGGTGGCAAGCACGTCCGCCCACATGCGGTAGGGACTGGAGGCGATGCGCGTCATGTCCCGGAATCCGCCTGCCGCCAACTTCAGCAGGTGGGGCATGTCGGATTGATGCCGGGCGACCATATTCATCAGCGCCACGGCCAGAAGCTGGGGCAGGTGGCTAACCGCCGCCGCTACCCGGTCGTGCAACAGCGGGCTGACAATGAGCACCTTGGCCCCAACCTGCTCTAAGAGGCTGCCCAGGGAACGCACCACACGCGCAGGGGTCTTGGCAGCCGGCGTGAGCACCCACACTGCGTTGTCGAACATGAGGGGATCGGCTCCGCGCAGGCCTTGGCGTTCCGAGCCAGCCATCGGGTGACCGCCCACAAAGTAGCAGCCAGAAGGGAACACGGCTTCGGCTGCCTGTACTATCGTGCGCTTGCTGCTTCCGACATCGGTGACTATGGTGCCAGGTCGGACTGCCGCTGCCACCCTTGGCAAGAGGCGCAGGATCTCCGCAATGGGCGTCGCCAACACCACGACGTCGGCCTGTGCCACGCATCGCTCCACCTCTTCCTTGGCGAACCCTCGGTCGATGGCGCCAAGTTCTCTCCCCAGAGCAACGATCGGCTCCTCATCGCTGGCCAAGATCTCCACCGTTGGTAGTTTGCGCTTGACGGCCATGGCCAACGAGCCGCCAATCACCCCGATGCCGATGATCGCCACGCGCCTGGGCGCCTTTTGTTGGGTAGTGTCGCTCATTGCGGCTCCGCCACCCTCCTGCCAATGGCCCAGGCGATGATGCGCAGCTCCTCCATCAGATGCGCAAACTGCTCCGGCAGCAGGGACTGTGCGCCATCGGAGAGTGCCTCGTCGGGACGCGGGTGCACTTCGACCAGCAGTCCATCGGCTCCGGCCGCCACCGCCGCGCGGGCCATGGGCGCCACCTTGTCGCGCAGGCCAGTGCCGTGGCTGGGGTCAGCGATGATGGGCAAATGACTCCGCTTTTTCACCACCGGTATTGCCGAAATGTCCATGGTGTTGCGCGTGTAGGTCTCAAAGGTGCGAATGCCCCGTTCGCACAGGATGACCTGCGAGTTGCCAGCGGCCATGATGTACTCGGCTGCCATGAGCCACTCCTCGATGGTGGCCGCCATGCCCCTCTTTAGGAGCACTGGCTTGCCAGCTCGACCTGCCTCTTTGAGCAGGGGAAAATTCTGCATGTTGCGCGCGCCAATCTGGAGAAGATCCACGTACAAGGCCACCATCTCCACGTCGCGAGCCTCGATGAGCTCAGAGACCGCCGCCAGACCATGTGCCTGCGCTGCGTTGCGCAGGAAGCGCAACCCTTCTTCGCCCAGGCCTTGAAAGCTGTAAGGCGAGGTGCGCGGCTTGAAGGCCCCACCACGGAGCACGCGCGCCCCAGCCTTCTTGACCAAGCCGGCCACCTCGTCAATCTGCGCCTCGCTCTCTATCGCGCAGGGACCGGCCATCACCACCACCTCCTCGCCCCCCACCTCAACGTCCCTCACGCGCACCACCGTGTCCAACGGGTGAAAAGCGCGGCTGGCCAGCTTGTACGGCTCGGTGACGCGCAGCACCTCATGCACTCCACGCATCACCTCCAGGACGCGCGTGTCTACCCCTCGCTTGTCACCGATGGCACCGAGGATGGTACGGTTCACCCCGGTAGAGCGATGCACCCGAAAACCAAGGGCAACCAGCTTGTCCTCCACCGCCTGGATCTCTTCCGGGGTGGCGTTGTCGTCCATCACCACAACCATGGGGCTTCCTCCGGATCGCGCGGTCGAAGGCGCTCAGGATACGACAGGCAGACGCTTGAGCGCCTCCGCCACTTGTTCTTCCGGATACTCATAGTCCCGCAACTTGCCGCCCAGGAAGCTCTCGTAGGCCGCCATGTCGAAGTGGCCATGGCCGCTAAGGTTGAAAAGAATGGTGCGTGCCTTCCCCTCCTCCTTGCAGCGCAGTGCTTCGTCGATGACCACGCGAATGGCGTGGTTGCTCTCCGGGGCCGGGACAATTCCCTCATGACGGGCAAAGGTCACTCCTGCCTGGAACGTGTCCACCTGATTGACGGCCCGCGCCTCCACCAGCCCTAAGCGATGCAGGTGGCACACAATCGGCGCCATGCCATGGTAGCGCAGACCACCCGCGTGTACTGGCGGCGGCACAAAGTCGTGACCTAAGGTGTACATCTTCAGCAGCGGGGTCAGGCCGGCACTGTCGCCAAAGTCGTAGGCGTACAGGCCCTTGGTGACCGTGGGGCAACTGGCTGGCTCCACGTTGATCACCCGGAGGTGCGGCTGCGCCCCGTCGATCTTGTCCTTCAAGAAGGGCAGGTACAGCCCGGCCGCATTGGAGCCCCCGCCGATGCAACCGACGATGACATCCGGATAGTAGCCTGCCAGCTCCATCTGCCGTCTTGCTTCCAAGCCGATGACAGTCTGATGCAGCAGCACGTGGTTGAGCACACTGCCCAAAGAGTAGTGGGTGTCGTCGCGGGTGACAGCCTCCTCCACCGCCTCGCTAATAGCGATGCCCAGGCTGCCCGGGCTGTCGGGATCGCGGGCCAGCACCGCTCGACCGGCCTTGGTCTCATTGCTGGGACTGGGGATGCAGGTAGCCCCCCATGTCTCCATGAGAATGCGGCGATAAGGCTTCTGCCGATAGCTTATCGCCACCATGTAGATTTTCACTTCCACCCCGAAGAACATACCGCCCAGCGCCAGCGCACTCCCCCACTGTCCAGCACCTGTCTCGGTGGTAATCCGCTTGATGCCTTCCTTGGCATTGTAGTAGGCCTGGGCAACTGCGGTGTTCGGCTTGTGACTGCCTGCTGGGCTCACCCCCTCGTACTTGTAGAAGATCCGCGCCGGCGTATCCAATGCTTTCTCCAGTCGTCTGGCCCTGTACAACGGCGTTGGGCGCCAGAGTGCGTACACCTCCCGCACCCCTTCGGGAATGTCGATCCAGCGCTCGGTGCTCACCTCCTGCGTGATGAGCGCCACGGGGAAGAGCGGTGCCAGGTCATCCGGACCTACGGGCTTGCCAGTTGCCGGATGAAGAACCGGCGGCAGCGGCTCCGGGAGATCGGCCTGGATGTTGTACCATTGCCGCGGCACCTCCTTCTCATCCAGCTGGTACTTGACTCTGTCCATTGCGCACTCCTCACGTTTTGGTACAGTTCCTTCCTGGGCGCGCCCAGGGTCAGCTACTCGTCGAAGATAAAGGTCGGTTCCTGGTAGAAGCGGATAGACTTGCTCCTGATCTTGTCGGCCAAATGCCGTTGGAGCCACTGATGCAGTTCCGCAGTGCTAGCGCCTCTGGCCAAAACCTCCAGGGGGAGATTGAAGAACAGAGCCCGCTTGGGCACCACCACACGGGTGATGCCGCTCGGCACTTTGGCGTTGTTCGTCGTGAGCTCGACTATTTCATCTTTGCTAAAGGTGCGGAAAGAAACCAGAGCGCTGAACTCGGCATAGTTGCGCTGCAGGTGTTCGAGGTTGGTGTAACTCACGCGGTCCATGTACGCCGAGCCGTGATACAGGCTGGTCACCTGTGCAAGCAGGCGGACAAGGTGGAAGATGTCCCCGTCGGCACAGAGGTGCAAGTGGGAGCGGTCGGGAAACTGCAGGCGGGCGATGGCACCGCCTTCCGAAAAAGCCTCCTCGCTGACCATGAGCCCGTCGATCTCGGCCAGTCTCTGCTGGAAATAGGACCTGTCCAGGCGCTCCACGGCGTGGTGCCATTGGGAAATGACCAGGCCAGGGTCAAACAGATCGATTTCCTGCACCAACACATGCCGGAAGCCAAGGGTGCGCAGGGCCGTCAGCCGATTGGCGCCATCAAGCAGGATGCGTCGCCTGGCGCCGTTGACATCGGCGACGATAGGCGGGTTCCTCAGCACCCCCTCCTTCTCGAGTTTTGCGGTGAGCAGCGTCGCTCGCTCCTCATCTGGCTCCTCGTGAAAGAGCACGTCCTCGATGGGAAGAATGGTCAGGCGGGGCAACTCGCCTATCTTCAGCTGGTCATTGGCTTGGGCCACGTCACCTCCTGCTTGGCTATTCCTGCAAGCTGCGACATGCAGCGACGATTTCTGCAAAAATCCGGCGGAGCGAAGAACCCGCCAGGGGGCCTCCCGATTCCCTCTCCACGCGCGCCAAGATGGTTGCCTCCCGCGCTGCGTCGCGAGCCGGAAGGCCCCGCTCCCGCTTGATGGCGCCAATGCTGAGGGCGCAGCGCGCCCGCTCGTTCAGCAGCGCGATGATCGCACTATCGATGTCGTCGATTCTCTTTCTTGCGGCGACAAGGGGATCTTCCACTGCATCCCTCCCGTGAAGCACTCCAGGTCACCATTGGTCAGCCATCTATCGCCACGGCCGCGCCGCGCGGCGTCGGTGGACATGAGCAGTCTCTCAGAAACCACGAACGAAGGCACAGGCCGCAGACACCGGCAGGTTACAGCCGGGATGCTCGCGCCTATCCGTGGCGAATCGCAAAGGGCTGCCAACGACGCTCCAAGTGGCATGGCCAGAAAAACAAAACGCCCACCACGCTGCTCTGTGGTGGGCTGAATTTGCCTCTTGCTATGCTTGGTAGTACTTCAGGTCAGGGACAAATTCCTCCCACCACTGATATGATAATACCAGTACCAAAACCAGTGATGGGAGAGATCTCGCTGTACCTGAGAAGTAGCCATACCTGTTACCTTTGTTGCGGTAAATATACTCAAAAGCCACAAGCTTGTCAAGCACTTTCTTGCGTGACCGTGAACCGATTGGCCGCTGCTCCCTGTGGCTCGCATAGCTTTGAGTCCTTCGCGCCCTCTGCCAGGGGCAGTTGTGGGGCGCCTCGCCGCCTGTCCAACAGATGGAAGAACGCAAGCACAGGGTGGCGAAAAAGCATGCGCGGCCCGGCATAGCGCATCACCGCACGGATCCTGGCCCGCATGTCCTGGCGAAAGCAGTGCACGACGCATTTGGCGCAGGTAGGCTTCTCTGCCCCAAAGGGGCATCGCGCCACGCGCTGCCGAGCATAGGCCAAGACCTCCTTACACTCGGCGCACAAACCGACCCGGCTGCCGTGTGCGCCGGCACAATAGATGCCGATCATGACCGCAACGGTCCGCTCTTCACGCAGAAGGCGATTGCCAGCTCGTCTCACCATATGACACTCACATTCTGATGTGATCGATTCGGACGGGGAGGCCGCGGCCCATCGCTGCCGGCCTCCCCGCCTCAGCTCAGAGCTCCGTTCCCAGCTCCTTCCACACCGATTCCCCGGCCTTGATAGCGGGTGGCTTTAGCCTCGGGTACGTGGAGAACAAGAAGTAAGCCAGTGGAACCACCCCGAAGAGAATGATGAGCAAATCGGGAATCATGCGCAGCTGTCCCAGCAACACCACCGGCCCACGTTCGAAGAAGGAGGCGTCGCGCGCCACCCACAGCCCCTCCTTGAAGCTTGTCCACGCCTGCATGATACCCACCGGCAACAGGGTGGCCAGGGCCATCAAAAGCAGGCCACCGTTCAAACCCCAGAAGGACAGCCCAAGCAGGCGATCATTCCATCGCGCCTTGTCCACCAGGCCACGCCACGAGAAAAGCAGCAGCGCGATGGACAACATGCCATAAGTGCCGAACAAGGCCGTGTGGCCGTGATTCATCGTCAGATAGGTGCCGTGCTCGAAGTAGTTGACAATGGGCAGATTGATCAGGAACCCGAACACGCCGGCCCCGAGAAAGTTCCAGAAAGAAGAGGCAACCAGGAAGTAGAAAGGCCAGCGGTAGGGGAACTCCTGTCCCTGTCCCCTCACTGCCTTGTACTCCATCAGTGCCCGCACCACCAGACCGAAGAGCGGCACAGGCTCCATGGAGGAGAAGACAGCGCCCCACCCCAGCCAGAAGGAGGGACCGCCGTACCAGAAGTAATGGTGGGCAGTGCCGATGATCCCGGTGAGGAAGACAAGGGCGGCGGTAAAGTATGCCACCCGCAGCGCCGCCTTCGCCGTCACCAGGCCCATGGCCACCAGCAGGGTGGAGATTACAGCCACGCCGAAAAACTCGAAAATGCTCTCCACCCAGATGTGCACCACGAACCAGCGCCAGTAGTCGGCCAGCGTCAGGTGCGTGCCCCGGCCGTACGTGAGGCCAAAGCCGAAAAAGCCCACCACCAGGATGGCACTGAGGAGGTAGAACCAGATCAGCGCGGTGAACTCGTCCTTGTGCTTCAGCCGGAGGTGGTGAGCCACCGCGCGGTAGACGATGAGCAGCCAGGCGATGAGGCTCACGAAAAGCAGGATCTGCCACACCCGGCCAAGCTCAAGATACTCCCACCCTTGGTGTCCGAGCCAGAACCACGCCTTGCCCAGCAACCCCTTGATGCCTGCCACCTCGCCAAACAGGCTACCCAGGGCAACGGCGAGCACTGCGATGAACAGGATGTTCACCAGGAGACCTTGACGCTTCGGCTCGCGCCCGCCCAGAATGGGCGCCAAGTAGATGGCGGAGGCCACCCAGGTGGTGGCGATCCAGAAGATGGCCAGTTGCAGATGCCAGCTCTTTGCCCAACTGTACGGCATCACCTTGGCGATCCACGACACGTAGAAGTTGCGCGGATGCACCGTGTAGTGGGCAAGTAGTCCGCCGAACGTAGTCTGCAGGAGGAACAGAAGGATGACCACGAGGAAGAACTTTGCCGCCCGGAACTGGCTCGGCGTGAGCGGCATGTCGATGAGTTTCTCCGCTAAGGGCACGCCACGCGCCTCGCCGTACCAAAGCTCGTGGTGGTGCACCCAATAGATGAACAGCCCCAACACGATGAACAGGGAGAAGATGCCGCCCAGCGTCCAGAGGTAGACGTTCGTGGTGGCAGTGTTGCCCACGCTGCGATCGGGAGGCCAGTTGTTGGTGTAGGAGTAGTCCTCCCCAGGACGCTGCACCGAGGCAACCCATGCAGTCCAGAAGAAAAAGCGGGCGACCTGCTGCCGGTCGGCGGCGTCCTTGACCGTTTGCGGCAGGAAGCCGTAGCGAAGTTCCCCCTCTCCTAACACCTTGTCCCAGTACTGCTCCACGCGCGCCAAGGCCTTGATCTGGGTGGGCGAAAGCACCAGCCTGTCCGCCTGAGGATCGTAACGATTCTCCTTGACCTCCCACTTGGTCTTCAAGTCGACCAGTTCCCTCTCTGCCTGGCCCAGTTCGGCGTATGCGCGCCCGAATTCCTGGAATGCTGCCTCCTCGCGCAGGGCCTCGCCGATGAGGTGTAGGGTAAGGGCCGAGAATTCCGGCCCGCGCTGCGAACCATGCCCCCACACACTGCCATGGTCCATTAGGCCATGGCGTTGGTAGACCTCCTGGCCATGCAGTATGTCCGCCCGTGTGAAGAGGGCTCTCCCCTCCGCATCGGTCACCGTGCCCGGATAGGGGGCAAGCTGCCGTTTTGCCGCCAGTCCACCACCCAACAGCACTGCCATCGCTACCACGAAGGCGGCAATGGCTGCCCATTTCAACTTTGCGATGGACATTGTGCACCTCCTTCAGTTGCTGTTCTACCTCGCTCGGACAGGGCATCGCCACAAGGTACCCGCCGAACCTGTCATCACCAGTCCAGCAGTCGCTTTTCGGCTGTGAGCGCGCGAATGCCGGTCACGTCCTGCGTCACTTCGAGGCAACCACGATAGACTCCTGCGCGGTCGCGCACCGCAAAGTAGCGGATATGGATGAAGCGCCCATGCGCGGTGATCCAAAACTCGGCCACGTCCTTCTTGCCGCTACGAAAATCGTCAAGGATCTGCTGCACGATGTGCACGCTCTTCGGTGGGTGGCACTTTTGCACCTTGCGGCCGATCACCCCAGGACTGCGCGGAAAGAGGCGTTCGCGCGTGGCCGAGTAGTAGACGACCTCGTCGCGCTCGTTGACAACGAAAGGTCAACTGGCAAGTGCGTGAGGATGAGGTTGGCCTGCTCAGGGGTCAGGTGGCCGGTGTCGAACTTCCACGCCTGAGCGGCTGCTGCAAAGGGAGGGGGTTCCTCAGCTTTCGGCTGCCAGGGCGGCGGTGGGGCAATCCAGGCAAAGCCGATCTCTTCCTCGCCTGCCTTCACCCGCACCCACTCCTCGGGAGCCGAGTTCCAAAGCCGGGGGAATAAGATGTGTTCTTCCTTGTAAATCATGTCGGCTATCTCTTGGGAAGCGCGGGCCAGCAGAGCGATTGCCTCTGCCGTGTCCCCCGCCTCTAACATTTGTGCACATTTTTTGAGCTGTCCGCGAATATCGTCGTGAATGGCCCACATGACTTGCGACGGCCCGCTCACCTCGTGTTTCTCCAGCAGCGGGAAAAGCTGGTTCTCCTTCCGCAGGTAGTGGAGGTCTACTTTGCGCAACTCGTCCACCAGGGTGGCGAGCCTGGGCAGCGCGTCGCGGGGAGGGGACGGGTGTGCGGTGAGCTCCCTGACCTGTTGCACGAGTCCCTCTAAGGCGCGGTTCTCCTGCATGAAGGTGTGCACCGGGCAGTTCGTGGCGTTCCAAAGCCTCTTTGAACACCTCCACATGCACGTCACACAAACGCCTGACTTCTGCCTCGGGCATCCCCTCTTCGATGAGCTTCTGCTCCATGGCCGCCATCTCGCTCGGCTCGACGTCCTTGATGAGCTCGCGGAAGCGCTGCCGGGCAGTGGCAATGTCCCGCCCTTCGTGCAAGTCGGCAATGATGGCCTTGAGCATCTCAATCCGATGTGCGGGGTCGGTGACGGTCACTGGTGGCACCGCTGAGGTATCCAACGTCACCTCTTGGCCGGTCTGGCGCTTGATCTCCCCGGCTATCTCCGCCAGCAATGTTCCCAGCTCGATATTGCCGATGGCCGCCACCTGCGCAAGGGTAGCCACCTGTCCCACGGTGCGCCGCAGCAGTGGGTTCGTCAGCAGCTTGAACTTCTCCGATCGACTCACCAGGAAATCGAGCAAAAAGGGGTGCTCCTTCAGGAGCTCTCCCACCCGAGTTGATGCTGATAGATGCATTGCTTTCCTCCTCGTCAGCTTCTCGCCAAGGACCGGCCATCGCTTTGCGGGGCGGCAGGCAATCTATTCGTCCCAGTCATCGCGAATCCACCGTTTGTAGAAGAACTCGTCGTTCTCGTCCATGGTGAGGCGCTGCATCACTTCGTAGAACCAAAAGTCCAGAGAGGCCTCATGGAGATCGAGGCGTGGGAAGAGGTTGTCCACACCTTTGTCGAGCGCGCGGCCAACCCTGTCGAGGAAGGCTACCGCCAGCTCTGGGATGTCGATGAAGGGGAGCTCTTCGCGGCGGCGCAGCTCGTCATACAGCAGCGCCATGAGCCTGCCGCCGGGGATGTAGGACAGGGCCCGCGTCTTCATCACGGGGAAGAAGACGTCGATTACCTTGCGTGAGGTCTTGTACGCTGCTCTGGTGGCCGCCTGGATGATGTCCTTCGGCAGGAAGAGGCTGGTGGAATAGGGCCCATGACGGCCGTACTCCGGGACAGCGGGGTTGCGGCTGCAGTGGTCCAGGCTGCCGCGCCAATCGGCAAAGGCGCTCACTTCCACGTGAATACCTGCTTTTTCCAGCGCCATCGGAAACTGCACCGCCAGTGTGCCCATGACGTACTTGGTGGTCTCGATGGCCTTCTCGCTGAGCGGTTCCAGTTGCCATTGGAAGAGGCCATCGCGATCAATGTCCTTGACGTACACAGGAGGCAATCCCGGCAATAGCCCCGAGCTGGCCGAGGCTACGGTGTTGATGTACACCACCGCGGTGGCGCGAGCCTGCCGCAAAGCGGCCACAATGCGCTCGAATGCCTCCCCTGAGGTGGCCAGTCCGTCGTTCAACCAGTGGAAGCGCTCACCGAGGCCCAACTGCTCAGCCATCTGTTGCATCAGAAGACCGCTCTGGTACCCGACCGACAGGGACAAATCGCGCGAGATGACGGTCAGGCTACCGCGACGCCCCAAACGGAACAGAGTCGCCACGGCTAAGGCTCCACCAAGCCCGTGGCCGGTCGCCCCTGCCAAGACGAAATGGCGCTCGGCCATCCAGTCTAAGTGGTAGAGTCGCCTGTTCACCAGAAGAGTCTGCTCGGCCCGCGTCCTCTCGATAAATTCTCTGGCGACGATGGGAAAGCGCGCCGCTTCTGCCCTGGTGGGGCGCCGCAAAGGCGGTGCACCGCGCCTGATGGGCAGACCGGGCGCGGGCCGCGCAAACGGACTAACGGCTTTTGCCACCATCCAACCTGGTCCCTCCAGAATAGCGATCCTGCCGCACACTACGTGCCGTTGCTCAACACGAGACGGGCGCCTCCGGCTCCTCTCTCGCCGGCACGCCTCTTCTCCTTCAGGGCTTACCCTCCGCCAGCTGAAGCGCCATGCGGTGATACTGCTCGTGCACCCCTTCGCCGACTTCCTCTTTCTCCACCCTCTCGAAGGTCACGGTA
The DNA here is from genome assembly GCA_024655945.1 of candidate division KSB1 bacterium. Taxonomy (NCBI): domain Bacteria; kingdom Pseudomonadati; species Candidatus Zhuqueibacterota bacterium. The sequence continues at coordinate 49,354 of JANLFK010000011.1, read as the reverse complement.
AGCTGCTCTTGCTCGGCTGGGGTAAGGACCCTATCGGCCATGGGGAACAACACCTGGTTCTCCTTATCGATGTGGGCGCGCAGGAGCTCCGCGTAGCTGCGCAGGCCCTCCACCACCTGCATGGCTCCCGCAGGATTGCCCTGCGCCCAAGCAGCCAGTCCTTCCTTGACACTCCGGAGGAAACCCCTGCCCATCTCGTGCTCCTGCAGCATCACCGCCACAGGCCCGCGCAGCGGTGGCTTCTTCTTGAGGAGCTTGAAGAGGTGCTCTTCCTCCTTGCGATGATGGCAGGCATCGGCGAAGTTGCGGAAGAAATCTGACAGCTGCTCGAGCCGGGGGTTGTCCACCTTGGCGGTCGCTTCGATGCGCGTCGCTTCCCGCTCTGCTGCCTCCAGCACCACGAGAATTATTCGATGCTCCTCGACTAATGTCTCCGTTGGTCTCATCCTTTCCTCCCCTTGGCTCTGTGCCCGCGACAGCTCGCGCTTGCCTCCGCGCCCAGCTTGCCCTTCCGGCCCGCCTCCAGGGCAGCGTACTTGTCAGAGCCGCTGCGTGACAGAGATCGGCGGCCAGATGGTCATGGCCACACTCGTCCGCCACTCTGTGCGTCCCTCTGAGATCGCGGGTTCTTTTTCTGCTGTCGGCTGGTCACGACCTTATCATCGTCAGCACCATCTTGAAGTGCTGCTGCGCCTGAACAGCATGTGGCTTGTTGGCCGGCATGAGGATGGCCTGGCCCGCCTCCACCTGATAGGCCACTCCACTGATGACAACGGTCGCCGCGCCCTCAAGCACGTGCGCCAATGCGTCGAATGGAGCAGTGTGCTCGCTCAGATGTTGCCCCTCGTCGAAAGCAAACAAGGTCACCGAACCACCTGCCGCCTGCACTATGGCCCTGCTCACGATGGCTGCGGGCTGGTACTGCACCAAGGCGGCCAACTCCGCAGGCCACTTTGGCTCTTCGCGTTGCACAGAAGTCATTGCCCTCCTCCTCATCCGGCGGCGCGGCGCTGCAGGGCACCCGGGGCCAAACTGTCCTGTTGCAGCACTTCGCCCCGCAGACCGACCACGATGTACTTGACCTCAATTTTTCGACGCGCCTCTTCAGCGGCACGCAGAGCCAGGCGTACCAGGCCACTGCAACACGGCACCTGCATGACCATCACCGTCAGAGACTTGATCTTGGCCTCATCGATGAGCACGCGTAGTTTTTCCAAATAGATCTCCTGTTCTTCATCCAACTTTGGGCAGGCGATAGCAAGGGTGCGTCCGCGTAAGTGCTGGCGGTGGAAATCGCCCATGGCGTAGGCCACACAGTCCGCCGCCAAGAGAAAATCACTGCCCTGGAAATGGGGGGCACGCGGGGCGACGAGGTGCAGCTGCACGGGCCATTGCCTGAGTTGCGAAGGTTGGGGCGCGCCAGGAACCTCCTCGGCAATGGGCGCAAATCCTAAGGAGCGCGATCCCGGACACCCGGCCGGCGGCTGCGCCGCCAGGGCAACATCAGCCGGGACTGGAAGGTTGTGCTCCCTCAAGTAAGCAAGGGCCGTGCGCAGGTACTCTTCCTGGCCATGTTCTGCCAGGTGCTTCAGATGCGCCGCGACGGTTGCGGGCCCTTTGGCCACAATGGTGGCCATGACGGCGCGCTCGTCGTATTCCCCTGCTTCCCGCTCGAGCACAGTAATCGCCCCTTCCGGACAATGACCGATGCAGGCTCCCAGACCATCGCAGAAAAGGTCGCTCACCAGGCGCGCCTTCCCGTCGATGATCTGCAGTGCCCCTTCCGGACAGTTGGGGATGCACAAGCCGCAGCCAGTGCACTTTTCCTCGTCGATGGTGATGATGTTGCGCTTCACGGCGTCTCTCCACTTTCGCATGGCATTTTTCCTTTTGTTGTGGTAAATTTATGCCGCGCGCATGAGGAATTCCTTGATTTTGGTCAAGAGAATGCAACTTTCTTGCACGGCCCTTGTGACCGGAGGAGAGATGGACCCCGAGCAAATGCTCACCCGTATCGGTCTGTTTCAACACTTCTCCGCGGAGAGCATTCGTGCCATCGCCCAGATATGCCTGCCCAAGAAGGTGGACAAGGGGCAGATCCTCTTCTCAGAAGGGGAGAAGGCCTACTCACTCTACATCCTTGTCAGCGGGGCGGTTCAGCTCTACAAGACCGCTCCGGATGGACGTGAGGTGGTGATCAAGGTGGTCAAACCTGGCGAGATGTTCGCGGAGGCCATTCTCTTCGAGCAGGAGCGTTACCCGGCGAGTGCGGTGGCCTTGCGGGAGAGTACTCTCTACCTTCTGCCCAGGGTACAGTTTCACTGTCTATTGGAGCAGGAGCGATTCCGGAACGAATTCATCGGCAACCTCCTTAAGAAGCTCCGTTTCCTGACCGAGCAAATGGCGCAGCGCTCGGCGGCCGATGTGGAGGAGCGCCTCTGGTGCTTCTTGGAGGAGCAGTTTGGCTGCACCACACGCGTGGTCTCGCCACTTTCCAAGAAAACCGTCGCGGCGGCTATCGGTGCCACACCCGAGACCCTGTCCCGGGTACTGCGCAGGCTGCAGGGCGAGGGCAAACTGCGCTGGGAACGCCGGGTGATGGAAATTGACCGGAGTGTATGGGAGGCGCGGCAATAGGCGGCTTGAACGGAGCGGCTCTGCACAGCACAAGTCGTATGCAGCACCTGGTCACGACGGGAAGTCAGAACAAACGAGATGTAACAATGGCGCGGAAAGCTTCATCGGCCGCCGGTGATTGTTTCCCTACTCTTGAGAAGGGCCGGCTGCTATGGAAAGGCTTTATTCTGTGGGGAGGGTCAGAAGGTTACCTCGCCCCGGGGATAGCACGCGTCCTGCGGTTGGCATCACCCCTCCGGCCTTTCCAGGTTCAAGACGCGCCAAAGGCCAAGATCCACCTCCTCCGGCACGTCTGCCTTGGGCAGGCATTGAAAAAGGCGCACCGTCTTGCGGATGGAGTCCACGACGGCGCAACAGTGGGGGCAGGCGGCCAAATGCCTCTTGATGATTTGGCAGCGCTCGGAGTCTACCTCTTCGTCCAACGCTGCGCAGATATCCTCCAATTTGGTAAGACAGTTGCCGTTCACTTCTTCCTTCTCTCCACATAGTCAGCCAGGCGATCGCGCAGGAAGAGTCGCGCACGATGGATGTGCGTCTTTACCGTTGCCACGTTCAGATTGAGCATTTCGGCAATCTGTTGCAGAGGCAAACCTTCCATATCCTTCAGCACGAATGCCGTCTTGTACTTGGCCGGCAATGCCTCGATGGCCTCCTCCATCACTGCGCGCAGTTCCGCATTGAGCACCAGCGCCTCAGGATTGTCCCCCAGCGAACGATTGAAGGAGGCAAGGTCGCGACTCTCGTCGAGGTTGTACTCCTCCAGGGAATAGGTTGGCACTTTGCGTTTGCGCAGCTGCATGAGCGCATAGTTGGTCGCGATGCGGTAGATCCAGGTGCCCAGCTGCGCGTCGCCGCGAAAGGTAGGCAACGCCTCCAACACCTTCAGGAACGTCTCCTGCATCACCCCTTCTGCTTCATCAGCGTTCCCGGTCAGGCGGAGGGCCACGTTGTAGACCATCTGCTCGTACCTTCTGACGATCGCCGCCTGCGCCGCACGGTCGCCGGCTTTTGCCCGCTCAATGAGCTCCGCTTCGCTTTCCTGCACCAAAACCATACGCCTTCACCGCAAGGTCCGACCTGATTGCCGCTTGCAAGGTAAGCAAAAGCAATCAGAAATGCAAGCGCAAAATCGGCCCCATGCGGCGAAGGCGCCTGATAGCTCGCGCCCCACTCAATGAGCAGCAGGCGCGAGGTGGCCATCCACCATCTTCTTCAACTCTTTTTCCGGGACAGCACCGACGATCTTGTCAACCACCTGCCCATCTTTGAACAGAATCAGCGTCGGAATGCCTGTGACTCCGTAGGTCAAGGCGGCCCTGCCATGGAGGTCGACGTTGAGCTTTCCCACCTTGAGCCGACCTGCATAGTCCTCGGCAATCTTCTCAACGACCGGCCCGACCATACGGCAGGGACCACACCACTCGGCCCAAAAATCCACCAGGACCACTCCCTTGTAATCGGTTACCTCCGCTGCAAAATTGCTGTCGGTCAGTTCTACAGTCTTTCCCATCTGCTACCTCCTGTTCTTGTTAGATTGTCGAATCTCCACTTCGCTCGATATGTCACACGCCTTGCGCAGCATGGCAGACACCGAGCAGTAGGTGCTCTGCGAGAGCTCGATGGCGCGGTCCACCGCCTCGCGAGGCACCTGCTCGCCCACCAACACGTACTTGAGGCGGATAGCCGTAAACACCTTGGGATGCTCAGCGCATTGGTCGGCTTCCAATTCCATCCAAAAGTCGTCGAGAGTGACACGCATCTTCTCGAGAATCGACGCCACGTCCATGCCCGTGCACCCTGCCAAGGCCATGAGCACGAGTTCCATGGGTCGTGAGCCGGCATCGTTGCCGCCGACCTTCTGGGTAGCGTCCATCACCACCCAATGGTTCGAGTCCGCCTTGCCCACAAAGCTCAGCCCTTGTACCTGTCTGACCACTGCCCGCATACTCTACCCTTCGCTGATAAACGTGTTCAGTTCCTGAACCAGAGCATCGATCTGCTCCTCAGAAAACCCTTTGGCGCGGGCGCTGCTGGCCACGGTGCCCCATATTGGCTCACCACAGGCCAGACACTTGATGCCCTTCTCCATGAGAAAGCGCACCGAGCGCGGATAACGACTCACCAGGTTTTCGATTGACGTGTCTCTGCCGACAAGCGGCATCGCGCGTTCGTGTTTCCTCACCGCTCATCCTTTCCGGATTACGGGCGAGCAAGTAGGTTTTTAATGTCCCGCTCGAACACTTCCTTTGGCGTGTAACCCACGTACTTCTGGTACACGTACCCTTGTTGGTCAATCACAAAGGTCGTCGGGATCGCATCGATGGGTCCGAAGCCCTTGTACACCTCATCATTGGCAAGCAGGTTCACGTACGGCACGCGATTCTGGTGCACAAAGGAGCGTACCGCCTCCACGCCGTAGCGGCCTCCGGCCACCCCGATCATGACAAGACCCTTGTCGCCATAGGCCTTATGCAGTTCCGCAAACTCCGGGATTTCTTTGCGGCAAGGCGGACACCAGGTATCCCAGAAGTCCACGATTACCACTTTGCCCCGATAGTCCGAAAGGCGGTGCACCTTGCCGTCCAGGTCCTTGAGCGCAAAGTCGTAGGCCTTGGTCCTCTGCTGTTGTGCCCGGGCGGCTACTGCCAGAACCCCCACCGACAAGAACGTCAGTGCCATCACGGTGACGACGCGCACAGTTACAGTCCTCATGATGTATTCCTCCGTGTGAGACTGCATGCCGCCATTCTCCATGGCCCTACTCACCAGGCGCAGGCCTGAGCTTCCTGCGTCCACGCGCCAGCCGCAGCCTGCAAGCAGGGCCATGGCGCGGCTAACCCTCCTCGGGCCTAACGGCGACCCACTCGGCCATGGGCTTTACCAAGAGTCATTGCTTAGATGACTCCTGGGGCGGAAAGTTTCAGAGGGAAATCCTTGGACTCTGCGGAGCAGTGCGCCTGTCGCATGAACCGGCGGGGCCCTCCTCCATCGAGAAGCGCGAGCCTCAAGGGTTCGGTGACCTGCGCCCGCCAGAGCTGACTTGTGACGAATATGGGCGCGCTGCACACAGCCCCGACCTTCCAGCACCGACTCCTCACCGGCTTTCGCCGCCCTGCCGACCTCGGCGGTCTGCCGCCATAGGGGCCTCACCACGTAGGCATCGCCGGGAGCTCCTCAAGGCGAAGAGAGAGAGGAACTTTCGGTTGACGAGGGGAAAATTTTTTTGTATTTTTGAACTCAAAGTTGCCATGAGGTGGCGAACCCTGACTGAGAGAAGGATGAAGCTCGGCATTGTCTCGGACGAAATCAGCCTGGACTTCAGAGAAGCGGTATCCCACGGGTTGAGTTGGGGAATCGAGGACTATGAGCTTCGCTGTGTGCGCAGCGGGCGGGTGCCGTACATCAGCGAGGCGGATTTGCAGGTCATCCTGGCCATGAAGAAGGAGCGTGGCATCAACATCACCGCCGTCTCGCCCGGCATATTCAAGCTGACCTTGCACGACCGGGAGGGCTTGCAGCGGGAAATCGGCAAGGTATTCGACGACTCGATGGCTCTCGCCGAGCGGGTGGGTACCAATCTCATCATCACCTTCGGCATCATGCGCGCGCCAGGCGACGAGAACGGCTACCAACAGGTGCTGGATCTCTTCGGACGGCTCACGCGACGGGCAGAGGAGCACGGCTTCGTCTTGGCGGTGGAAAATGAACCGGGCTTTTGGTGCGATACCGGTAGCGGCACCGCCCGCGTGCTGCAGGCCATCAACTCCCCGCACCTCATGGCCAACTGGGACCCGGGCAACTCCTTCACCGGCGGCGAACGGCCCTATCCCGACGGTTATCGTGCCCTTCGCGATTGGGTGGTCAACATGCACATCAAGGACTATGTGACCACGGCGGAGGGTTGCAAGGCGGTGGCCGTGGGCCAAGGCGAAATTGACTACACCGGGCAACTGAAAGAGCTGGCGCGCGATCGCGCCCTGCACCACGTCACCTTGGAGACACACTGCGAACCACTTCTGGAAAAATCGCGGCAAAGTGCTGAATGGCTGCAGCGCACCTTGGCTTCATTGTGAGCGATAGGCGACCAGGATTTGAGGCAACGGACGTCAACATTGAAGCGGTAACGAGTTGAAAGGACCCATGTCATGAAGGTACTCCAAGAACTGAGCGAAAGCATCATTCGCGGCAAGCTGCCCGATGCCGAGCGGCTCACGAGTCGGGCACTGGCCGAGGGGATCCCTCCTGCCGAAATCCTCAACAAGGGTTTGATCGCCGGCATGAATGTGGTGGGGGAAAAGTTCAAGAACAACGAGTTCTACGTGCCTGAGGTGCTGATTGCCGCCAGGGCGATGAAGGGGGCCATGGCCATCCTCAGACCGAAGCTCGTGGAGACGGGCGTCAAACCCATTGGCCGGTGCGTGTTGGGAACGGTAAAGGGTGACTTGCACGACATAGGCAAGAACCTAGTGGGCATGATGCTCGAAGGCGCCGGCTTCGAGGTCATCGACCTTGGGGTGGATGTGAGCCCGGACAAGTTCATTGCCACAGCAGAAGGGCGGCAGGCCCAGGTTATCGGCCTCTCGGCCCTGTTGACCACCACCATGGTGAACATGAAAAACGTCATTGCCGCCCTGCAAGAACATGGGGCCAGAGACCGCTTCAAGGTGATCATCGGCGGAGCGCCGGTCACCCAGAGCTACGCCGACGAGATCGGCGCCGACGGCTATGCCCCAGATGCCGCCTCCGCTGTGGAAGTCGTCAAGACCATGGTGGCCTGAGCGGCCCCGGTGCGTTCATCCGACTTGCGGGCAATCTCCACGAACACGAAGGCACGTCCTCTTGCGGGCGTGCCTTTTGGCTATGGGGTGTAGCTGGCCGGAAGATCGCCCCAACGGTGCGACACAATCACACCTTGGCCGCCCACCAGCGCGCTTCCTGGCGCAGCTTGGTCATGAGCTGTTGGTAGGCTGGTACCCGCTTCTTGGCCTTGCATTCGCTCACCAGAAACGGGCGCATGTCTTCCAAGGGACGCGGGTCCTTCTTCCGCTCCACCACCTGCAAGATGTGGTAGCCGTAGGGCACCTCGATCAAGTCGCTCACCTCGCCTATGCGATGCGAAAACGCCGCCTGGTCAAGGGGGTCGAGCATCTCCCCACGCGGCACGTCAACCACCAAGCCGCCTTTGTCCTTGGTCTCCTCGTCCTCAGAGTAGAGCCGGGCCAATTCCGCCATGTCCTCGCCCGCGCGGGCACGCGCCAAGACCGCCTCCGCCTTAGCGCGGATCTCTGGCTTTTCCTCCTCCACGTGCCCCTGGGTGAGGAAAAGGATGTGGCGGATCGTCGCATAGCGCTCTTCCTCGTACGCCTGGCGGATTTCCTCCTCGCTGGGAGTCGCGACTGGCGCTAATACTCGGTCCAAATAGCGAGTGACCAAGAGCGAGTTGCGGGTGTCATTCCGCAGAAAGTCCAGGCTCACGCCCGAGCGCTGCAAGAGCAAGGCATATTGCTCTGCACCGCCAAAGCGCTCATACTGAGACTGCAGCACGCTATCCACCTGAGAGGCCGAAACGGAAATTCCTTCCCTTTGTGCGGCACGAAGCAGCAGGCGCTGTTCTGCCAAAGACTCGGCGGTGCGCGTGACGGTCTCTTTGACCCTCTCCAGCTGCATGGTGCGGAGACTCCCGGCGCTGTCGCCCATCTTGTTGACCAGATATTCCATCACATCACCAACGGTCACCCGGAAGTGGCGCGTCTTGACCAGCGTACGGTTCTTGTTCGGATCAAGGAAGGGCAGCGACTTGCTCAGGTCGCTCGCCAATGCATAGGCGGCGGTGTTCGGCTGCAGTTTTTCCGTGCGAGGCCTCGTACAGGCCGCAAAGGTCAGTGCCACCAGCAGTATGCTCACACCGATACGCTTCATGCTTCTCCTCCTTGTGTGGCCTCGGTTCTTCGCTCCGTCGCGTTTGGCAAAGTTATGCATCTTCACCGACGAATGCAACTGTTTTCTGCCGGGCAAGGTGGCGTTTTCTCGCTTGACTAAGACCGGAAAGTTGCTAAATTTGAATCAAGACTGACCTCTCCCCGTGCGCCCATGTGATACTTTCGCTCCGGATGCACTAGCAAGGGAGAGCAGCGGCGAACGTGCGAAGGGAGCGTGTGGCGTGAGAAGTGCCGGCCTGGTGGGCATCTGCCACTTGCTCATGAGCATCCTCCTGGCAGGCGGGTGCAGTACCAATCGTGGCGGTAACCCTGGCGACGACTGGCGTTGGAAGGAGCCGCCCCTGTACGGGCGCTCCCTGAATCCGGAGAGGCCCCACCTCATCCAGGTGGCGGCCGGAGAGTATCGCCCCGGCGGCTCTCCGCAGGCAGTGGGGCCGCCGCTGCGCGCATTGCGCGAACTGGCAGACGAATACGAACGTCTGCACCCTGAGGTCACCATAGAATTCCTCACGCAGCTCATGCTGTCAGGGGGCTCAGAGGGCGAGTGGGTGCGGACGCAACTGCTCGGCGGCGTAGCCCCCGAGATCGTCCAGCTCAACACCGAGGCAGTCTGGCCCGACATCGAGCAGAACAAAGGCTGGTGGGTGCCGTTAGATCCCTACCTCGACCTCCCCAATCCCTATGTGCCAGGCAACCAACACTGGCGCGACCTCTTCGCCATGCGCCCCCTCACAGAGGCCAAACGCGCGCCGGATGGCAAACTCTACTGCGTGGTCTACGACCTTGTAGAAACCGGCATCTTTTACAACCAGGACATATTCGCCCGTCTTAACCTCAGGTTGCCTCGCACCTGGCCGGAGTTCCTCACTCTACAGAAGAACCTCCCTGCGGCCGGCTACCTCCCCCTGGTCATCGCCACGAACATGCACTACGACTGGGCGCAAGACCTCATCTTTGACCAGTGCTACTTCGAGCTGTTGGACATCATCGACTACAAGAAGGCATCGCCATTGGAGGAGGAATACTACCGAGGCTATCTCCTGCCGGAGGAGTTGTGCTGGTTGCTGAAGAAGGGGTGGTTTGCCCCGGACAATCCGCGCTTTCGCGAGGTCTGGCGCCTGCTGCGGGAATGGCGCACCTACTGGCAGCGTGACTTTGCCACCACCGACGGCGCTCGCCTGTTTCTCACCCAGAAGGCGGCAATGGTCTGGAACGGCTCCTGGTTCGTGCGCCGCCTGCGGATGGACCCAATGGTCAATTTCCACTGGGGTGTGTTCTACCCGCCGCCCATTCATCGAGACCACTCGCCATACTGCTGCGGAGTGGACCAGTGCGTCATTGGCGGGGCAGGAATGCAATTCCACGTCACCCGGCGCGCCGTCGACGACGCTGAACTGGACGCGGTGATTGACTTTCTCATGTTCCTGACCACACCGGAGAACAACGCCCGCGTGGTGAACGAGGCGGGGCTCTTCGTGCCGCACATTGTGGGTGCACCTCTGCCACCCTCGTTGGCCCCTTTCGCAGAGATCGTCACCAGGCGCTATTGCACTACTAAGTGGAACTATTCCCTTGGCCATCGCTTCACTGACCACCACCAGCGGATGATCGAGCTCTATTTGCAGGATGGCATCAGCCTGGATGAACTGATGCAGGAGATGGGTCGCTACTTCCGCGAAACGGCCGAACGCCTGATCGCCGAGAACGGCTGGCCGGAACCAGAGGGCCTTCCGGAGTGGTCGCCTGAGGCAGAAGCCCGCCTGCTCTCGGCAAGGAGGGCACCGTGACGCGACGAGCCCCACGGGGCATCTACATAGCGCTGCTGCCCAGCTTTGCGCTGCTGGTGGTGTTCAACTACTGGCCGATCGTCAGCGCCTTTTTCCACAGTTTCTATCGTTGGGACCCCGGCGGCGTGGAGGAATACACGGGACTCAGCAACTTCGCCCGCCTGGTGCACGACGCCGTCATGTGGAAGGCCTTCGCCAATCTCGCGTTGGTCATGGTGGCTAACCTGACCATCAAGCTTGCCGTGCCCTTGGCGGTGGCGGTGTTGATCTTTCACCTGCGACGCGAAGCCTGGCGCTATTTCTACCGCGTGCTCTTTGTGATACCGATGGTGGTGCCGGCCATAGTGGTCATCTTGCTGTGGCAGTTCATCTATGCTGATGGTGGGCTGCTGACAGCGCTGCTGCAGGCACTGGGGCTGTCCGGCCTCAGTAAGGGATGGCTCAGTAACCCGCAAACGGCACTTGGAGCGCTGATAGGCGTTGGCTTCCCCTTTGTCTCCGGCTTTGCCTTGCTGGTTTTCTACGCAGGCCTGCTCAACATCCCCGATTCGCTGTTAGAGTCGGCGCGCTTGGAGGGAGCAGGCTGGTGGTGGCGCTTCTGGCGCATCGAGCTCCCGCTGCTCTTAGGGCAGATGCGAGTAATCGTGGTGCTGACCATGATTGGCACCATGCAAGGCTACGAGCTCTTCCTCATCCTCACCCGCGGCGGGCCGGGCTACACGACGATGGTGCCTGGCCTGTGGATGTACCTGTGCGGCTTCTCTTTCAACGAGATGGGCTATGCCTGCAGCATCGGGGTGGTGCTCTTCCTGGCAATGTTGGGACTCACGGTGCTCAACTTGCGCTTCATGAAACAGGAGGAGATCGCGTGAGGACGAGGCGTTGTCGCCCACGAGGTCTCTTTTCCGCTGGGCATATCCCGGCTCACGCCGTGCTTCTGGTGGCGGTGACCTTCACCTTCTTGCCTTTTGCCGTGATGATTCTGACCTCTCTAAAGAGCATCCCGCAGTTCTACCGCGACTTCTGGGGGCTTGCCTCGCCGATCCATTGGGCAAACTACGTGGACGGATGGCAGACCGTCCGGCAGTACCTTCTCAACAGCATCTTGGTGAGCGGCGCCGCGGTGGCCGGTGTGCTGGTGTTATCCTCGATCACCGCCTATGTGTTCGCCCGCTTCACGTTTCCCGGGCGCAATGCCCTGTTCTTGGCCTTGATTGCCGTCCTCATGGTCCCTTCGGTGCTCACCTTAGTGCCGGCATTCATGGTGGTGCGGCAATTAGGGCTGCTCAACTCCCATTTAGCGCTCATTCTGCCATATGTGAGCGGGGGACAGGTCTTTGCCATCTTCTTGTTGCGCTCCTGCTTTGAGGCCATTCCCCGAGACCTTTTTGACGCGGCCACGGTGGACGGTTCGAGCGAGTTGCGCATCTTCTGGCATGTGGTGCTGCCGCTGTCGCGGCCGATGCTGAGCGTGGTGGCGATCATGAATCTGCTCTGGGCGTGGAACGAGTTCATGTGGCCCTTCGTCACGCTCAACGACGCGCGTAAGTTCGTGCTCCCGGTGGGCCTGCTGGCCTACAATACTTCGCTCTACGGGTGCCAGTACCCGGCGCTCTTTGCAGGCTACGTCATCGCCTCTCTCCCCTTGCTGCTGCTGTTTGCGCTGACGACGAAGGCCTTCATCAGGGGGATGACCAGCGGTGCGTTGAAGTGTTAAGCTTCGTCGTGTAACCTGGAGGACGTCATGCTGAAATACCTACCACTTGCTCTCAGCCTGGCAGGCCTGGTTGCTCTGTCTTGCTCACGGCGCACTCCAAGAAGTGAGGTAGAGCTCGCCTGGCCCAGGCCGGTGCCATGTCGGACGACCGACAGTGCCCAGCCCGACCTCTTCGTGATGACCTTGGGGCCTGTGGAGACGCCTCTTGCCGATGGCATTTTCTACCCGGAGGAGGACGTGGTGCGTCTCAGGGATGGGACGGAAATTAAGGACTATTTCCGCCAGCGCCACGGCATCACCTTCTACCAGCCCTTGGACAAGAGCCGCTTCCCCCTGGCGCCCTCGGGGTGGTGTTCGTGGTATTTCTACTACCAAGAGATCAACGCCGAAGAGGTGCGGCAGAATGCCGCCTGGTTAGGCGCGCACCTCAAGCCTTTTGGTGCGCGCTACTGCCAGATCGACGATGGCTGGCAGGGCACCGGCCACGGCATGGGCGAAAACCGTGATTGGACCACCATCGACAAGCGGTTCCCCGAAGGGATGGACAAACTTGCCACTTTCATCAAGAAACAGGGCTTAGAGCCCGGCCTCTGGTTAGCACCGCACGGCCAGAGCAACGAGGAGGTGGTCAAGCAGTCCGGGGCTTTCCTGCTGAAGTCCGACGGTAGCAGTGCTTCCGATACCTGGGAAGGGAAGTACTTAGTGGACCCCTCTACGCCAAGAGGACACGCCTACTTAGAGAACCTCTTTGCTACTTTGCAGAAGTGGGGATACACCTACTTCAAAATCGATGGGCAGCCGATCGTCATTGACGAGTACCGCAAGAAGCAACAGTTCATGGCGAATCCGGCGGCGGGCGCGCCGGAGGAACTCTACCGGCAGACGCTGCGCACCATCCGCCAGGCCATCGGGCCGGACAGCTACTTGCTCGGCTGTTGGGGGATACCGCTGCCTGGCATGGGCATCATGAACGGCTCGCGCACCGGTGGCGACGTGGTCTGCGACTGGCGCGGCTTCCTGACGGCCGTGCAGGCCACCATGCGCTGGTACTTCCTGCACAACATGGTCTGGTACTGCGACCCAGACGTGATGCTCCTCCGGCCGCCACTCCCCCTGGACATGGCGCGCGCCTGGAGCACACTGCAGGGCCTGACCGGACAAGCGCTCATGGCCAGCGACCGCATGCCCGACCTCCCGCCAGAGCGAGTGGAGATACTCAAGCGCGTCTTCCCGGCGGTCGACATCCGTCCCTTGGACCTCTTCCCCTCGCAGGCCAACAAGCAGATTTGGGACCTCAAGGTCAACCATCTGGGGAGGCACTACGACGTGGTGGGTCTTTTCAACTACGACGAGCGCAACCCGGTGTGCCTCTACCTTTCCTGGGCGGAGCTCGGCCTGCCAGAAGACAGCCCGATGCACGTGTACGACTTTTGGGCGGAGGAGTACGTGGGCTGCTGGGAGAACGGCATTTTCGTCCATCTGGACCCGGCCTCGTGCCGCGTGCTCACGCTGGTTCCCGCAGAGGAACGCCCGCAACTCATCTCGACTAATCGCCACATCACCCAGGGATGGGTCGACCTGTGCGAAGTCTCCTACGACTCATCGAGGCTTGTCTACTCCGGGAAGAGCGAGGTTGTCGCGGGCGACCGCTATGAGCTCCGCTTTGCCTTCCCCAGGAGCGGGCGCACGTTCCGCATCAAGGAGGCAAAGGTCGCCGGTCGGACAATGGAGGTGACCAACCACCAGGGGTGGGCAACCTGTTCCTTCGTCAGTTCGGCCTCACAGCAGGTACGTTGGCAGGTGACATTTGAGCCGGCCGAGTGCTATTCCTTTCCGGTGGAGACCCCGCGCCAACTACGCGCCAGGCAGATAGGACTCGATTGCGCGGAGGTGAGCTGGAATCCTGTCTACAGCTTGAACTGTGGGTACCTTGTCTATTTCAACGGTAAGCTCCTCGGCTTCACGCCTCTTGCGCGCGTGGAGTTGCGGAACCTGGACCTGAGCGCGACAAACGTCGTCTCGGTGGCAACCGTCTGGCAGGATGGCACACGCAGTGAATTGGCGAGCATCGACCTGGAGGGGGTTCTCACCGCTCCGGAGCAAGTATGGCTCTCCGACGCTCGAGCGCTTCGCGCCACATGCGGCTGGGCGGCGGTGCAGATGGATGCCAGCGTGGAGGGGAGAAACCTGAGCATCGCCGGCCGAAGATTTGCCAAGGGGATCGGCACCCACGCCGCCTCCGAGATCGTCTATCGACTCGGAGCCAGCTTCACCACACTGGAGGGCTGGGTCGGTGTGGATGACGAGGTGCCCAAGGGACGCGGTTCTGTGGTCTTTGAGGTATTCGGCGACGGACGGCTCCTCTGGCGCAGCGGCCTCATGCGCGGCGGTCAGCCGCCCCAAAGGATGCAGGTAGCAATAGGCGGCGTGCACATTCTGCGCCTGCAGGTGGCCGACGGCGGCGACGGCATCGACTATGACCATGCGGACTGGGCGGAGCTGCAGGTGAGGCGGTAAAGCATCCGCCGACCTTTGCTCGTTTTCACCGGCAGGAGAGGAACGCGGTGCGGGACGGCTCATCATGAGCAGCCTGGTGCGCGGTTCCGGCAATGGCGTGCGGGGTTCAGCGGCGAGGTAGCGCCGAGGCGCGCCTACGGCTAAGAGGCCCCAAGTCAACCCTGGAATCGGCAGAGTACCTGCGCGAAGGTCAGTAGCGCGTGGGCGAACAGACTGTTTGGCTCGTCTCCTTTGCGGGGTCGTGGCACAAGGTCGGGGGCATCCGGGGGAGGCGTGCTGGGCAGCCGTACTCCGGTGCTCTCCGATGTCCGGCTGCTATGCCGCCGACGCCCCCCGCCTATGCCGGCGTGCGACATGCCAGGGGCAGCCCAGTTGTGGCATCGACAGGAGGCAGTGAGGCACCTGCAGCTCACCGCCGACCACTGGCACCCCAGGGGGAAAATCGTCGAGCATGGACGTTTCCCTTGACTTTTCGCCGCCCCTTTTGTAACTTTGGCCGCGAGGATCGCGCAGAGCGGAAGCCGAATGCCAATGACCTTTCTGCCAGTGGTAGAGGAATGATCAAAACCGTCTTCTTTGACCTTGGGGGCGTGGTGGTCAACGTCCACTTCGACCTTGCGGTGCAGCGGCTTGCCAAGTTCAGTCCTTACGAACCTGCGCAGATTGAGCGACTTCTTCTCGAGTCGCCGGAGACGAAGAAATACGAGCTCGGTCTAACCTCCACCAGGGAGTACGCCAGCTGGGCGCTCCAGGCGCTGCAACTCAGGATGGAAGAGGAGCAGTTCGTGCGCGCCTTCAGTGACATCTTCACCCCCAATCAGGAGGTCGTGCGGCTCATCACCCAGCTGGACGGCCGCCTCCAGGTCGGGGCCATCAGCAATACCAACGTGGCCCATTACGAGTGGATTGCGCGTCACATCGAGGCCGTGGCCGGCATGCGGCCCGCCGTGCTTTCGTTCCGCGAGCACCTGGCCAAACCCGACCCGGCAATCTTCACCACTGCCTTGGCCAGGGCCGGCTGTGCCCCGGCTGAGGCGCTGTTCATCGACGACCTTGAACCCAATGTGCTCGCCGCCCGCTCGGTGGGCATGGCCGCCTTCCTCTACCCGGGACGCGATGCCCTGGTGGGAGAGCTTCGCGCATTGGGGATAGCGGTGCCATAGATGATCCCCACTCAGCGCCGTGTGCAGCGTCATCGCCCGCGCGCCGCGGCGCACGAACGCCAAACGAGGTACAGTGATGGCCAAGAAGAAACCGATGCAGACCACGCCACAAACTCGACCTTCAGCTGGCGAGCGACGGCCTCTCTTGGTGCTGCTGGCGGTCATGGTCGTGCTGCTCTGTGTGGTGTACGGTCAGATCCTCTTTTTCGGCAAGACGCTCCTGCCGCCGGACAAGCTGACGGCCGACGCCACCGCGCCGTTCGTCAAAGATGCGCTGAGGCGCGGGATATTCCCGCTGTGGACGCCGTATATTTTCAGCGGCATGCCTTCCTACGGCAGCCTGCTCAGCGCCCCCCGCGTGAACCCCATCGACTCGGCGGTCAAGTCCGTCCTTGGACTGCTGCAACTGCCGCCGTTCCTCTTCATTTTACTCAACTATTTGCTGTTCGGGAGCCTCATTTTCTTGCTCCTCCGCCATTGGAAGGTGCACCCGCTGGCGGCCATTTTTGCGGGCTTGTCCGTGGTATTTGTGCCGCAGTACGTCGCCTTTACCGCCTTTGGCCACAATACCAAGTTCCTGACCTTGGTGCTGATCCCGCTCATCCTTTACCTCACCGAGCTGGTGGTCACCAAGCGCCAACCTCTGTATGCAGCTCTCCTCGGACTGGCGATCGGCTTTCAACTGCTCAGGGCCCACCTGCAGGTGTCGTACTACACGGCCCTCCTCATCATCCTGTTCTTCGTCTACCGGAGCATCCTTGCTTTGCGAGCGCGCCAGGGATGGAAACCGGTCTGGCAGAGCGCAGCCCTGCTGGCAGCGGCCGGGATCTTGGGCGTCATGCTCTCGGCGGTGCTGACCCTGCCGGTGTACGAATACTCCCACTATTCCATCCGTGGCGGCGCTGAAGGGGCACTGGACTACGACTATGCCACTGCCTGGTCATTCTCCCCGCTGGAGATGGTCACCTTTGTGGTGCCGTCGTTCTTGGGCTTTGGCGGCGAGACCTACTGGGGCAAGATGCCCTTCACCGACTACCCGCTCTATTTCGGCGTAGTGGTCCTTTTCTTTGCGGGTATGGCTCTGGTGCTGCGCCGGGACCGGAACACGATCTTCCTCGCGGTGGTGGCCCTCCTCTCACTGTTAGTCTCTTTTGGTCAGCACTTCCCCATTCTGTACAAGCCGATGTTTCACCTCCTGCCCTTCTTCAGCAGCTTCCGCGTGCCGAGCATGATCCACATCGTCTTGGACATTGCCATGCTGCTGCTCGCCGGCATCGGCCTGCATGAGGTGCTGATGCTTGCCCAGGACAAAGTGCCTGCTCAGCGTTGGCGTGCAGTCTCCACCTACAGTGCCGTTTTCCTCGCGGTGGTCGGGGTGCTGTTTTTCTTCTTGCTTGTAGGCAAGGGCTTGTACATCTCCTTGGCAGGAAGCTTGCCGCGGAAATTGACGGTGGATGTTCGCGCGCACGCCTACAACCGGGCACTGCTGGACGCGTTTCTGACGCTCTTTTTCACCGCGGTGAGTGCCGGCATGGTGCATCTGTACCTGCGGCGCCAGGTAGGGAGAGCGCTGATGGCGACGGTGGTCATCGTTGTAGCGGTTGTGGACCTCTACCTGGTGGACGCGCGGATCATCAAGGCTAGGCCAAGAGCTGACGAAAATGCCTATTTTGCAAGAAACGAAGCGGTGAGGTTCCTGCAGAGCGACAAGGAGCCTTTCCGCATCTATGCGGCGCCGGACAATCGCACGCCCAACTGGTACATGTACCACAAGATCCAGAGTGTGTTCGGCTACCACGCGGCCAAGCTGCGCATCTACCAGGAGTTCATTGAGGAGAGCGGCCTTGACCAGCGCACCTTCCCTGGCATCCCGCCGCTTTTTGCCAAGTATTGGCGTCTTGTTTCCCACCAGGGCAGGCCAATGCTGCAGCCGGTAGCGCCGGGCACGATTTCGCCACAACGCATCGTCACTGACCGCGCCTTCCTGGACATGCTCAACGTCAAATACGTCATTTCCTATTACGACCTGCGCGACGAGCAATTCCGCAAGGTTCTGGACGACATGCCTGGGGTCTACCTGAACACCGGGGCCTTGCCGCGCGCCTTTTTTGTCGACAGCGTGGTGGTCGTCTCTGGCCGCAATCGTATCTTCGAGTTCATGAAGAGCGGGAAGTTTGACCCACATCGCATGGCGATCGTCGAGGAGCAGCCACCCTTTGCCATCGCACCTGCGGCGGAGAATCGCGTGCAGGTCAGCTCGTACGACCTCCACGACATCCACCTCGAGGCCGAGGTTGCCTGGCCGACGCTGCTGGTGGTGAGCGAGGTCTTTTACCCCGCAGGATGGAAGGCTTACGACAACGGTCGTGCGGTGCGCATCTACAAGACCAACTACATTCTGCGCGGCCTCTTCCTGCAACCTGGGCACCACCGCATCCACTTCGCCTTCCGGCCAGCCTCGTTCCGCCTTGGGCTGATGGTGAGCATTGTGGGCTTGCTTTTGGCCGCAGGCGTAGTGGCCTACAGCACCGTTCCGCCCTACCTGCAGCGCCGGCGCGCCGCGGCACCGCCTACAAAGTAGCGAAAGCTGGAGCCATGGCCAACAGCATCTACACGCGCACTGGTCCCTTCAAGGGTCTGCTCTTCGTCTTGGTCGCCGCGGCAGTGGCGGTGTTGCTGCTCTACACCCAACAGCTGGTCGACAGGCTTCGCGCCGATGCCCGTCAGATCGTCACCCTCTGGGCAAACACCTATGAGAAAATCATCGGCGCCGAGAACGACGAACACAGCAGTGAACTTATGAACTTTTTCTTTGAAGAAGTCATCATGCGCATCAACTTTCCGGCCATCCAGACCGATGTGCACCATGAGCCGCAGTACTGGAAGAATGTGGGTGTAGACGATAGCGACCGATCGCCAGCCGCCCTTGCCAAGGTGAGGAAGATGGTGCGCACCATGGCACGCGAGAACAAGCCCATTGTGATTCGTGCCCAGGGGCAGGATTTGGGGTACATCTACTACGGGGACTCGCGGCTCATCACCCAGCTGCGCTACCTGCCCTATGTGGAGATTGCCGTGGTCGGACTGGTGGTGTTGGTGGCCTTTGTGGGCTACAGCTCCATCAAGCGAAGCGAGCAGCGCTTCCTCTGGGTGGGGATGGCTAAGGAAACCGCCCATCAACTCGGCACGCCGATCTCCTCATTGATGGGCTGGCTGGACCTCATCAGGCAGAGCACCAGCCTTGAGGAGGTGCAGCGCACCGCCGTTGAGATGAGCAGAGACGTGCAGCGCTTGGAGAAGGTGGCGGCACGCTTTTCGCAAATCGGCGCCGACCAGGAGTTGAAACCACAGGCAGTCCAGGAAATCGTGGCCGACGTCGTCAGCTATCTGCGCCGCCGCCTGCCGCAGATGGGACACAGGACGCAGATCATCGTGGACTACGCGGAGGTGCCACCCGTTGCGGTCAATCGTGATTTGCTGGAATGGGTGGTGGAGAACTTGGCGAAGAATGCGTTGGAGGCGGTGCAGGAGAGCCGCGGCATGGTACAGATCTCCGTGGGCCTCACGGACCGAGGCGATGCTGTCTACATCGACGTCAAGGACGATGGCAAAGGGATCCCACCTCGCCACAGGCGGGCAATCTTCAAGCCGGGATTCAGCACCAAGAGACGCGGCTGGGGGCTCGGGTTAAACCTTGCCAAACGCATCGTTGAGGAATATCATCACGGCAGGCTATTCATCAAAGAGACCAAAGTGGGGGTGGGCACGACCATGCGGATTGTGTTGCCCTTGCGTCAGCACAAGAAGGAGGCCTGGAGATGAGAGTCGTCGGGGTGGCAGTCATCTGGTTCGCGGCGTGGGCACCGCAGGTAGCGGGGCCTGCATGGGGGCAGAAGCCGCTGACGGCAACCGATGTCGTCTCGCTGCGCTACCCCGAACAAGTGGCCCTCTCCCCGGACAGCACGCGCTTGGTGTATGTGCTCAGGGAGGCCGATTTTGCCAGACAGAGGTTCCTTTCACATCTGTGGCTGATTGGCGATGACCAGGAAGACCCACGCCAGCTCACCACCGGCGACGGCCGGGAGGTGGCACCCTCCTGGTCGCCGGACGGCAGTTTCATTGCCTTCTTGTCTGACCGCTCCTCCGCTGGCGCCAACGCCTCTGCCGGTCGCATTGTGCGCCTCTGGGTCATTCCTGCGGACGGTGGCGAGGCCTCGTGCCTAAGCGCAGGGGAGCGAGTGGTCGCCCACCGGTGGGCAGCCACCGGTGACTGTCTCTACTACGTGGCCCGGCCATCCTCCTCACTTGCCTCGCCTGCCAATGACCCCCTGGTATGGCCGGCGGTCACGCCTGTGGATGAGCTGTGGATGGCCACTGTGCCAGAGGGCGAGCGGCGTCGAGTAATGGCGCTGGGGCCGCGCGTCACCGACTTTGACCTCTCGCCGGACGGCACGCTAGTCGCCTGTTGCACAGAGGACGAGGGCACGACCGCGCCGTGGGGCAGTCTACACCTGCGGGACCTGGAGACCGGCGAAGTGCGTGAGCTGACCACTCTGCCCGGGCCAGCGGCAGCGCCGCGCTTTTCTCCTGACGGCCTCTCGCTGGCGTGCCTGACCAGACCCGCACCGGACCCCCTCTGCAGCCAGGCAGAATTGGCCGTCATCGACCTGGTCACTGGCAGAATAACGATTCTGACCGAACGCCTCGACTTGGCAGTCGGTGACCCGGTGTGGGCCAGGGATGGCAAATCCGTCTACGTGACCGTCCCGGCCGGGATGCACACCTACCTTTACCAGGTCTTCCCTGCGACGCGGCGCATCGCGGATGTGGTCAGAGGCAACGGCGTGGTAAGCAGCTTGAGCGTGGCGACAGAGGGCCAGGTCTACGCCTACCTGCGGGAAGACAGCCGCACCCTGCCCGAGGTTTTCGTGCACCGCAAGGGCAAACTCCAGAAGCTCACTGACTTTTCCGCCCAACTTGCCCCCTTCTCCCTCGGCAACCAAACGGTGATCCGCTATCAGAACGAAGGGTACGAGTTAGAAATGGTGGTGGTCTACCCGGTGGGATATGTTCCCGGCATTCGCTGTCCGGTGCTCCTTTTCGTGCACGATGGACCCCACCAACGTTTTGTGAATACCCTGCGCCAGGAATTGCTGTTCCAGGTCTTTGCCAACCGAGGCTACTTGGTGGCGGCGCCCAACCCGCGGGGAAGCGCGGGCTACACCGAGAAGTTCGGGCAGGCCTGCCGTCTGGACATCGGCGGCGGTGACTACCGCGACCTCATGGCGGCGGTGATGTACTTGGACGACATCGGCATCGGCGATTTTGTGCGCATGGGCATCCTGGGCATCGGCTATGGGGGCTACATGGTCAATTGGGCCACCACCCAGACCGACCGTTTTCGTGCTGCAGTCGCCATGGGCGGCATATTCAACTTGTTGAGCCATTGCACGAGCCCGGCGCGTGCCGCATGGGGCAAAACCTACTTGGGCACCAACTACTGGCAGGAAGGCAAGCCGTACATTGAACGTTTGCCAGCTCTTTACGCCAAGTTCATCGAGACGCCAGCGCTCCTGCTGCACGGCATACAGGACGCAGAGGTCCGCTCCCAGGAGGCCATCGACATGCGAGATGCGCTCAGCGCTCTTGGCAAGAGCGTGGAGCTGGTGCTCTATCCCCGGGAGGGGCACAACCTTGGCAACGAGCCAGCGCACGTGGTCCATTGGGTGGAGCGGGCACTCTCCTGGTTCGACCGCCACGTCATGTCGGCACAGCCGCTGAATGAAGAAGAGCCGCGGCAAGAGTAGCCCTCTGGCCAGAGGCGCTGAGTGCAGCCCGGGCCGCGGCACTGCCACGCCTCCCGCTGCTCGCCACACACCAATGGTCTGCAGATGAACCTCCAACTCGACGGTCAAGTAGCGTTGATCACCGGGGCCACCGGGTGCATCGGAAGCGCCGTGACCATGAGCTTAGCTCGGTCCGGAGCCGATGTCGCCATCGGTTTCTGCGAAAACAAGCAGAAGGCAGAAGACTTGGCGCAGGAAGCACTGCGCATGGGGCGTCGCGCTCTGACCGTGCAGGCAGATGTGACCAGCGAGCACCAGACCCTCGCCCTGATTGCAGAAGTCGAGAGACGGTTTGGCCGTCTGGACATTCTGATCAACGTCGTTGGCCACTTCTTGCAGAAACCGTTAGTAGAGACAACGGCAGCGGAATGGCAGGAGATGTTGGAAACCAACGTGACCAGCGCCTTCTTGTTGTGCAAGGCTGCACTGTCGGGTATGCGTCGCCGCAGGCATGGACGTATCGTGAACCTGGGCTTGGCAGGCTTGGAAGCTGGGCATGGCTTCGCGCAGATTGGGGCCCATGCCGTCGCCAAGGCGGCCCTCTTGTCCCTCACGCGTTCCCTGGCCAAGCAGGAGGCCGGTCACGGCGTCACGGTCAACATGGTCGCGCCAGGGTTTGTCTATGGGCCTCAGGTATCCGAAGCCCAGGCCAGAGAGCTTGCCGCCCGCATCCCCGCAGGTCGCCTGGCAAGCGCGGCGGAGGTGGCAAGCGCGGTCGTGTTCCTCGCCTCGCCGGCGGCCTCCTACATCACCGGCACCGTCATTGAGGTCGCCGGCGGCTGGGGGCTGTGAAGCATCCCGCCAAAGGGCCGTCCTGCCCTGCGCCTCGAAGGCACTTGCCCCGCCACGCACCACCCATGGCTTAGGCACAAACGAGTCGGTCTCAGCCCAGCGCCACGTCCAGCACCATCATTGTGACAAAGCCGACCACCAATCCACCCGTGGCCAAATGGGTGTGTTTGCCCAGCTGTGACTCAGGGATGAGTTCTTCGACAACCACGTAGATCATGGCGCCGGCGGCAAAGGCCAGGGCATAGGGCAGGAGCGATTTCACAGCAACGACGGCCATGGCTCCAAGTACGCCTGCGACGGGCTCAACCACTCCCGAAAGTTGCCCCCAAAAGAAGCTCCGCCCGGCGCTCATCCCCTCTCGGCGCAAGGGGGCGGAGACGGCCGTGCCTTCCGGGAAGTTTTGCAGACCGATCCCCAGTGCCAAGGCGACGGCACCGGCAAGGCCCGCAGTTAAACCTTGGCCTGCGGCTCCAAAAGCCACGCCAACCGCCAGCCCCTCGGGGATATTGTGGAGGGTGATCGCCAAGACGAGGAGGACGCTTCGTTGCCAGGCGGTCTTCAGCCCCTCTGCCTCTTCCATCGGATAACCCACGTGCAGATGGGGCAAGATGCGGTCCACCACCCAGAGAAAGCCTGCGCCCAGGAGAAAGCCTGCGGCAGCGGGAATCCACGCCGGCCCTCCTTGCTCAGCAGCCATCTCGATGGCCGGTGCGAGCAGTGACCAGAAGCTGGCGGCAATCATCACTCCGGCCGCGAAGCCAAGCATGCTGTCCAGGACTTTCTGGTTCACCCCTCGCACCAGCAAAACCACAGCTGCGCCTAGGGCGGTCACAAACCACGTGCCGCAGGTAGCCACCAAAGCCTGGGCCACGGGATTCAGGTTCACGAACCACTCTTGGATCATGCTTCTCCCGTCCTCATGCTGTTCAACACCATCCCAAGCGCGAGCAAAAGCAGCATTAGCCGCGCCACGCCATGATTTTATCCACCGCCACCTGGGGCAAAAGCTCCGCCAGGGCTGCTGTCCGCGCCATGAACCCCACCGTGTAGCGCGAACGTGGGCGCTTCGCAATGAGCGCCCTGAACACCGTCGCTGCAACCACCTCCGGCTCACTCCGTTTGCGGTCGAACTCAGCGAGCTGTTCGAGCTCATGCCGCAGGCCAGCCGCATACAGCTGGGCGCGCTCGGCCGGCCACTCTCTGAGGCTTTGTTCCAGCTGTCGGGCAGTGCGACTGACCGCCGGCGTCTTTATGCCGCCACAGCGCACCAGAATCGCAGGAATGCTCCAGGGCCTCAGCTCCAAACGCAGCGTGCGCGCCAAGCAATTGACGGCAAAGTCGCACACGTGGATACTCCCCACGAACGGGATAGGAAGTAGCCCGGGTGTAACGATCCACAGCACACGCCCGCGTGCAGCACGGACCGCAGGCAGCAGCGCCTGCAGGAGCGCCAGCGGGCCTACCACTCTGGTCTCCAACTCGCGGCGCAGGATGGCCACATCCAGCAGCTCCAAAGGGGCGATTGCACCACCGCCGGCATTGTTCACGAGGGCATAGAGGCCAGGGAGATGTTGCTCCTCAAGCACTGTGGTCACTTTCCGGGCGGCCTCCGCCACCTGCTGCGGGTTGCTCAGATCCAAAGGGCAGATAGGGAAGATTCCCGGCCCGCTGCGGCTGAGGTCCTCGGCATCCTCCAGCCGCCTGACCGTGGGTAACACGGTGAATCCGCGCGCGGCAAGGTGGAGGGCAACCGCGCGACCGATCCCCGTCGAACACCCCGTCACCATCACTGCCCGGCCTTGGCCAGGACCGCGCCGGGCCTGCTCCACTTTCCCAAGCATGACCATCCTCCATGGTTTGGGTCGAATGCACACAAAACCGCTCCTCCACCTGCAGCGCTGGCGCATCTATTTAGGAAAAAACGGGCATTTCTGCAAGGGGAATTTTGTCGAGGCCAACGCATCCCTTCCCTCCCGGCGTACCTCGGCGTCCGAGACAAAGCACGAGTTTCGGTTTGAGGTTGCCTTCCTTCATGATTCCGCCTCATGGGATGAGTTGGGGGCAAGATTCCCGTTGATTCCGACTGCGGACCTGTGTAAATTTAGATCGCCATTCTGGAGCCCCTGGTTGGAAAATCACCAATCACAACGGACTTTAGCCGGAGCCATGAACGACGAGGCGCCAAGGATTGGGACGCAAAGAGGCATTCCTTGCCTCAGCTGGAGGCTTCGATGCCCAGTGCGTCTCGCGCTGGCTGTACGACTGGGATAGGAGGGGCGCTCGTGCGCGGCGCTGGTGCTGGCACGTGGTTTCCTAGAGGCTACTGCGGGCTGCGACGCCCCAAATAGAGCGGCCAGGTAGGAGATCGGCGGCGGTGCTGGTCGCTTTGGCGAAAAGAAGCTTGCCCGAATGGTACGATTTGCCGCGAAGGGCACGTTTGCCGTTGCCTGCGTTTGGCCTAGCATTGATCTGAGGCTTTTTGAGCAACTGGCGGAACCTGCGGCACGAGAGTTGCGAATTATCAATGAGCAGAGCAAGGCTCTGCAGGTCAAATAGGCACACAAAGTGGAACGTCGGTGAGGTGGGGACGTGCGGCAGCTTCTAAGAAAAGTAGGCGATAGGTTCGTGGCGGGACTCCTGGTAACGGTCCCCCTGGTGGCCACCGTGCTGGCATTGAAGTTCCTCTTCGGCGCCGTCGATGGGCTGGTCGGTCCTCTGCCGGAACAGTTGTTCGGCCGGGACATCCCGGGTTTTGGGGTGTTGGTCACCGGGCTGGTGGTGCTCTCTGTTGGTCTCCTCACTGCCAACCTTGCCGGGCGGCGCACTATTTCCTGGCTGGAGGGCTTTTTGCAAAGGATTCCGGTGGTGAGCAGCATCTACACGGCGGCGAAGGAGATCACGCAGGCCGTGTCCCATCCTAACAAGCTCCTCTTCAAGGAGGTAGTGATGGTGGAGTATCCCCGCAAGGGGGTCTTTGCCTATGGCTTTATCACCAGCGAGACCAGGCGGCCGGAGGAGGGAGGTGTGCTGCACCTCTACAACGTGTTCATTCCACGCGTCCCAGTACCGACCACAGGCTGGCTGGTGGCCTTCCCTGCCGAGCAGGTGGTCCGCCTGCGGATCTCCGTGGAACGGGCCTTGAAGTTAGTCGTTTCCGGCGGCATAGTGGCCCCTGCCGACCTTGTGGCTAAGCCCGCGCCGCCGGTTTGCGAAGACAGCGTGCCCGGCCCCGCCATTGAACGACAGCCGGAGCTTGTGAGCTCCTGAATTCGGTCCAATCCCCTGCACGCAGGAAAGATGGCCCTGAGAGATGGAACATGGGAGAGCACCGGCACGCACGCTCTCCCTTGCCCACAGATGACGGCCTCGCTGAAACGTGTATGGGCAAGGGTCACCTCGCGCCCGCTGCGCGTCCGACTGCGCGGCGGGCTGTTGGTGGGCCTTGGCTACTTGCTGTCACCTCTTTCCTGGTGGAACGATGCGGCGCTCAATATCCCCTTGGCGTGGCTGCTCGCCAGCATGGTGGAGCGCCTCATCCCCGCCAGCTTCTCGGTGCTCTTCGTAGGTTTCTATTGGCTCTCCAATTTGGCTGGCTTTGCCCTCCTTCACCTTGGCGGCAAGGAGCTGTTCGGCTCCTACTTTGCTGGACGCAAATGGCTCACCGTGGTGGTGACCACCCTGCTCTACACGCTGGGCATTCTCCTGCTGCTCAACCGGGGCATTCTCGGCCCGCTCCCCATCCAGCTTTGAGGGCGAGAGCCACTCCCCATGCTGCCTTCGCCAAGCAGTTGCCGTCAACTGAATAGATTTTCCTTGCCTTTTCGAAAATATTCCCTATCTTTACAAAGGGAGCTTGCGGAGCTCGGCTCCTATGTTGTCACTCAGGAGGAGAAAGCATGCTCATGTCGCGCAAGGAATTCTTTGAGAAAAGCGGCAAGGCGGTCTTGGCCGCTGGGGCCCTCGGTGCCGGAATGAGCACCCTCGGAGCAACGGGATGCACCTCATCGTCAGGCTCCTTCACGCTGACGTACAAGACCATCCGCCTCCAGCTGCAGCACGCCTGGACGTTGAGCCGCAACACCAGTACCTACAAGGACAATGTCTTTGTCAAGCTTGAGAAGGATGGCATCTTTGGCCTGGGCGAGGCGGCACACAACGTCCGCTACGGCGAAACGCTCGAGTCCACCATCCAGACCATCGAGTTGGCGCGCCCCATTCTCGAAAGTTGCAATCCCTGGACCTTCGTGGACGTGGGAGAGGCCATCCAGAAGGTCTGCGAAGGCCAAACCGCAGCCAAGGCGGCCATGGACATGGCGCTGATGGAATGGATCGCTAAGAAGCTCGGACTCCCCTTCTATCGGTTCCTTGGCCTGGACCCTAAGAAGGCGCCGGGCACCACTTTCTCCATCGGCATCGACACGCCGGAGGTGATCAAGCAGAAAGTGCGCGAGGCAGAGCCCTACCCGCTGCTCAAAGCGAAGATGGGCGGGCCTAACGACGAAGAGATCTTAGCAGCCATTCGCAGCGTGACCGACAAACCGCTCCGGGTGGACGCCAACGAGGGCTGGAAGGACAAAGAGGTGGCGATCAGAAAGATCGAATGGCTGGCTAAGAACGGGGTGGAAATCGTCGAGCAGCCCATGCCCAGCAACATGCTCGAAGAGACCGCTTGGGTGCGGGAGCGCTCGCCGCTGCCCATCATCGCCGACGAGAGCGTGAAGAGCGCGCACGACATTCCTGCCTTGGCGCAGGCGTTCGACGGCATCAACATCAAGGTGGACAAGGCTGGTGGCCTGCAGGAGGCCCTGCGCATGATCTGGATGGCGCGCTCTCTGCGCATGAAAATCATGTTGGGATGCATGATTGCCAGCTCGCTGTCCATCACCGCCGCTGCCCATCTCTCGCCGCTGGTGGACTATCCTGACTTGGACGGCAACTTGCTCATCGCCAACGACCCGTTCCAGGGCGTCAGGGTCAAGGACGGCTGGCTGATCCTGCCAGATGGCCCGGGCTTCGGCGTCAAGGGAGTATTCTGAGCCTGTCACGGCGCGTGGAGGGCAATCTATGGAAAAGCTACGCATTGGCGTCATTGGCGTAGGCAAGCTTGGCACCTGCCACTGCCAGGCACTGGCACGCGTGCCGTCCGTGACCTTAGTGGGCATGTACGATGCCAGTGAGGCCGCTCGTCGCCAGGCATCTCTGACCTTGGGGGTGAGGCCCTACGACAGCATGGACGATTTGCTGGGGCAAGTGGACGCGGTGACGGTGGCGGTGCCGACCGTGGCGCACCTGGATGTCTGCCGCCGCGCCTTGACGAAGGGAGTGCACGTCTTCGTCGAGAAACCCATCGCCAGCTCGGTGGCCGAGGCGGAGGAAATCATTGCTCTGGCCAACCGGCACAACCTCACCCTGCAGGTGGGACATATCGAGCGTTTCAACCCGGCCATCCGCGCCCTGGAGGGGATCGAGTTGGCACCCCTGTTCATCGAATCGCATCGCCTCGCCCCTTTTGACCCGCGGGGCACCGACGTGGCAGTGGTCCTCGACCTCATGATCCACGACATTGACATCATTCTCAGCCTGGTGCGCAGCGAGGTGACGCACATTGCCGCCAACGGTGTGGCGGTAGTTTCCCACGAGCCGGACATCGCAAACGCCCGCATCCAGTTTACCAACGGCTGCGTGGCCAATGTGACCGCCAGCCGCATCTCGCAGCGGAAGATGCGCAAGATGCGTCTGTTCCAGCGCGACACCTACATCTCCATCGACTTTCTGCTGCACATCACCGAGGTCTTTCAAATGGTGGACTTGGGGACCCCGGAACCGGCAGAGAGCTTCTCGGCAATTCTGGGACAAGTGGACAAGGGAGCGCGGCGCCGCAAGGTGCTCTACACCAAACTCACCCCACCGGAAACTGACGCCTTGCAGGCTGAGCTGCAGGCATTTGTCCAGGCGGTGCTCACCGGCACGCCACCGCCGGTGACCGGTGAAGACGCACGCCGGGCGCTGGCCGTGGCCAGTGACATCGTCGCCATCGTCAAGCAGGGGATGCCAGTCAGTTGAGCGGCCGCACCAAAGGCGCAGCGGCCCCGGCAAGACCCATGCGCAGACGTTGCATGATCATCGCCGGGGAGGCCTCTGGCGACTTGCACGGCAGCAGCCTTGCGCTCGCTTTGCGCCAATTGGCCCCGGAACTGGAGCTGTTCGGCATCGGCGGTGACCGCATGCAACAGGCCGGGGTGGAACTCCTCTACCACGCCAGCCAGATGGCCCACATGGGCTTTGCCGAGGTGCTCAGGCATTTGCCGGCGCTGCAGCGCGCCTTTTCCCGCACCTTGCACGAGGCCGTGACACGCAGGCCACACCTGGTGGTTCTCATCGACTACCCCGGATTCAACCTGCGCTTTGCCCAGGTAGCCAAGCGACACGGCCTCAAGGTGCTTTATTACATCGTGCCCCAACTCTGGGCATGGCGCAAAGGGCGCCTAAGCAAGATGGCGCGCAGCGTCGATGCTGCTGCGGTGATTTTCCCATTTGAGGAACCACTTTTCGCCAGTGCCGGCATCCCCACCACCTTCGTGGGGCATCCGCTGTTGGATGTCCTTCGGGTGATGGGCGACAGGCAAAGCTTCTTTGCCCGCCACGGCCTCGATCCCCACCACCCCTTGGTGGCATTGCTCCCGGGGAGCAGAGTTCAGGAGGTGCGCAGCCTGCTACCGGTAATGCTCCAGGCGGTGGACAAGCTCCGCCGCTCCTTGCCAGGCCTGCAAGCGGTCGTGGCCAAGGCCGACACCGTCGCTGATGAGGTGTACGCTCCTTTGCTGGCAGCTCACCGCCACACCGCGACGGTGCGGGGCGATACCCACGCATGCCTCAAGTGCGCAGACGCCGCAGTGGTTGCCTCCGGCACGGCCACCTTGGAGGCCGCATGCTTAGGCACACCTTTCGTCCTGGGCTACAAGGTGTCGTGGCTTTCCTTCCAGCTGATGCGACGCATGATCAGGATCCCGTACATCGGGCTGGTCAATATCGTGGCCGATAAGCAGGTGGTGCGGGAACTTGTGCAGGGTGACTTTGCGCCAGAGCCTCTGGCAGCCGAGCTGAAGATGCTTCTCCAGGACCAGACGAGGCGAGAGGCCATGCGCCGTGAGTCGCGTCTGGTAGCTGAAAAGCTGGGCACTCCGGGCGCAGCCCGGCGCACTGCCGAACTGGCGCTGCGGCTGATGGAAACTGATGGCGGTAGATGAAGAAGCGATGGGGCGCGGTCCTTGGCGGAAACTGATGTTTGTGCTGGCCTGCAAATTGGGCTGGCTGTTGATCCTGGCCATGGGGCGCTTGACGCGCGTCCGTGCCGTAGGCCGGCAACACTGGCAGCGCGCCGTGGCGGGTGGCCGCGGGGTGCTGGTGATGGTGTGGCATGGGCGCATCCTTCTGCCCATCTACCTGCATCGCCGCCAGGGGATCATCCCCATGGTCAGTCTGCACGAGGACGGCGAGATGATCGCCCGCACTGTGGAGCGCCTTGGCTACCGCACCATAAGGGGATCGAGTACGCGCGGCGGGCGCGAGGCCTTTCACCACATGCTGGCGGCCCTCAATAGCGGGGCAGTCTGCGCCATCATGCCTGACGGCCCACGTGGCCCGCGTCACCACCTCAAGCCGGGAGCAATCCGCCTGGCGCACCGCTCCGGCGCCTATCTGCTCCCTGTCACCTTCTCCTGCGACCGCCCCATCTTCGCGCGGAGCTGGGACAAGTTCATGCTTTGGCGGCCGTTCGCGCGTTCGGTCATCTTCTACGGCGAACCCTTCACTGTGCCGCCCCATCTGAGCGAGGCCGAGTTAGAAGAGCTGCGGCACAGGGTCGAGCAGCAGATGATCGCCTTCGAGAGGAAGGCCGATGAATATGTTCGCCACTAAGTGGCCGGCAGCCTTGCTTCTGCCGCTTAGCCTCCCGTACCTCCTTATAACCTGGCTGCGCAACATCCTCTACGATGCCGGAGTGTTGCGCCAGTGGAAACTTCCCTGCCAGGTTATTGCCGTGGGCAATCTCACCGTCGGCGGCACCGGCAAGACACCCATGGTCGAGCTCATCGCTCGCACGTTCCGCGACAGGGGCAAGCGCGTGTGCGTGATCAGCCGCGGCTACAAGCGCCGCCGGCGTGGCTTGGTGGTCGTTTCCGATGGGCAGCGGACTCTCGCCGGGCTCGAAGACAGCGGCGATGAACCGCTCATGTTGGCCAACAAGCTGCAGGGCGTCCCCGTGATTGTGGACCGCGATCGCGTACGCGCTGGCCGCCTGGCCATCGAGCGCTTTGGGGCACAACTGCTGGTGCTTGATGACGCCTTTCAACACCGCCGCCTGCGCCCCGATGTCTCTGTCGTCCTTGTCGATGGGCAGCGCGGCTTCGGCAATGGCTGGCTCTTGCCTGCCGGACCTCTACGCGAGCCTGCCTCGCGGTTGGCTGCGGCGACCGTGGTCATGCTCACGCGAGTGGAAGGCCCTCATGCCATTGTGCCCCTGGCGGCCAGGCTTCGCCAGTACACGCCCGCCCCCGTTCTGACGGCGCGCCATGTGCCCCTGGACCTGCTCAGTGCCGACGGCAAAAGGAGCGACTCGAGCGCCTGGCAAGGGAGAAACGTAGCTGCCTTCTGCGGCATAGCCCAGCCCGATGCCTTTTTCGCCATGCTAGAGCGGTCTGGCATGCGGCTGGTCCTGCGCAAGGCCTTCGCCGATCACCACTCGTACACGGCGCAGGAGGTCGAAAGCCTCTGTCGCCAGGCGGCGCAGCAAGGCGCCGAATGCCTTATCACCACCGAAAAAGACATGGTGCGGCTTGAGGGGCTTGCCTTCCCCCTGCCGCTGTGGTGTCTGCGCATCACCCTGCAGGTGGAGGAGCTCCCGGAGCTGATGCGCATCATCGAGGCACACAGCAGGGGCGAGCGGCAACGCATTTGTTGCGAAAAAAAAACTTGAAATCTTTGACAAAGTTTGCTATCATTACGGTAACGTTCAGCTGGCAAGCCTTTGATTGTTCGCCAGTTGTCGTTTACCCTGACGCCGTATCACGAAGAGGAACATGAGCGTGGGGCAGTCAACCATCAAACCCAAGATTCTGATTGTCGATGACGACAGGAACATCGGCAGGATGATCTCCGCCACCCTGCAGAAGCAGAAGCGCTACGAGTGCGCCATCGCGCTCAGTGGCGAAGCCTGCCTGCAGTTGGTGCGCGATGACCCACCTGAGCTCATCCTCCTGGACATCCAGATGCCGGGCATCGACGGTCTTGAGACCTTGGGGCGTCTGAAGAAGCTTGAGCCCAACATTCCGGTGGTCATGATGTCCGCCCACGGCACCATCGAGCGCGCGGTTCGCTCCATGAAGCTCGGCGCCCACGACTTTATCGAAAAGCCTTTCGCCAGCGAGCGGCTGCTGGTGACCGTGGAGAATGCCCTGATTACCAGCTCCTTGAAAAAGGAGGTCGGCGAGCTCCGCTCCGAGCTCAAGAGGAAGTACTCCTTTGAGAACATCATCGGGCAGAGCGGCGCCATGCAGGAGGTCTTCCGGGCGGTGGAAAAAGTCATCGACAGCAACGTCACTGTGCTCATCCAGGGGGAGAGCGGCACCGGCAAGGAGCTGATCGCCCGCGCCATTCACTACCATTCCCGCACGCGTGGCAACAAGCCTTTCGTTGCCGTCAACTGCACTGCCCTGCCCGAGTCTCTCTTGGAGAGCGAACTCTTCGGGCACGAGAAGGGTGCCTTTACCGGAGCTGCCGGACGGCGCATCGGCAAGTTCGAACAGGCAAACGGCGGCACCATCTTCTTGGACGAGATAGGCCTGATGAGTCCGGCCACGCAGTCGAAAGTGCTGCGCGTGCTGCAGGAGAGGGAATTCGAACGCGTCGGCGGCAACGAACTGGTGCGGGTGGACGTGCGCTTCATTTCGGCCACTAATCGCGATTTGGAAGAGGCGGTGAAGAAGGGTGAATTCCGCGAGGATCTCTACTACCGCATTGCGGTCTTCCCCATCAAGTTGCCGCCCTTGCGCGAACGGAAAGAAGATATCCCGGCATTGGCGGCCTTTTTCCTCAAGAAGTACGGCCAGGAGGAAGGCAAGGAGATCGAAGGCATCTCCGCTGACGCGCTCGAGCTTCTGATGGCCTATCATTGGCCCGGCAACGTGCGCGAGCTGGAGAATGCCATCGAGCGTGCCGTCGTGCTGGCGGCGACCAAGGAGATTATGCCCAGTGACCTACCCGCTGCGGTGAGGGCGTTGGGTGAGAAGCGCCTGTACGAAGCAGACCACACTCTGGCCAACTGGATCGAGAAGCTGGAGGAGGAGGCGTTGCGGCAGGCGCTGTTGGAGTGTGGCGGAAACGTGTCGCAAACGGCGAAGAAGCTGGGCATTGGTCGGGCAACCATCTACCGCAAGGCCAAGAAGTACGGCCTGCCGATGATCAAGTAGTGCCCCCAATCCCCTGCGCGCCCGCTGCTGCCCATGACAACCAGTGGCGTGGCGGCACCACTGTCTCACCCCTCTGTGTATCATCCCGGCACAGGTGTTTCGCCTAATTACAGTTCTGCAACAATTCGCCCGCAGGGCCAAGCAATTGCAGCCGTAAGTGCCTGTTTCTGCGATGGCGCTCTGCCGGGCAAGCGGCGGGTAGCTGGTATGCGATTTGCGCCCGTGCAGCAAGCCGTAGTCACCGGCTTGCCTCGCGCAACTGTCGCAAGGAGCATGACAACAACTGGTCCCACGCAGCATGTCGGAATCCGTCGAGAGAGCAACCGTGCGCACACAACACCATCCTTCGCCAAGCTTCAGCCTGACCGGCCTGATCCGCAAAATCTGCGCCGGCACCTACTCTTCGGCAGAATTGGTTCAGTTCGTTAACCTGCTGCAAAAGGCGGCGCTCAGCTACCTGCGCTATCAAGAACTTGCCGGGAAGCGGATTGCCCTGGTCCGCCAGGATCGCGAAGAACTGGAAGACCTGGCCATGGATTGCGTCGCTGAACTGTTCATGCGCGACGAGCACGGCGCATTCGTACAGCTGCGCAAGTACTTTGGCCAGAAGTTAGATGAAATCGGCGACAACGACGCCGAGATGATGCTGCAGGTGCGCCGCCTGGTGGTGAAAAAGACCAAGCAGGAGCTGTCGCGCATCTTCCGCGAGCGGGACCCAGAAGGGGCAAAGGTCGTCCGTAACATCAAGGTGGCGGTGCGCAATTCCAAGGAGCTCACCTGTTTTCGCGAAATGGGGCGTGAGTTCATCTGCTACGCTCCTGAGGGGCGCGACGGGGGAGCGCGCGACACGGTGTATCCCCACTGTCCGCCGTTGCGCCGGGAGTGTCCACCCTTCCCCGAAGAACTGCTGTGCATGCAGTTCAACGGCGTCAACCATCCGCGTGACTCGGTGTCCGCATCAATCAAGAAGCTTTTGGCGCTGGTAGAAGCAGATTCGACCTACCAGAACTACCTTTCGGTGGACGTGGTAGCCAGAATCATCCGCACCGTGCGCAACGAAATGTTTCGCGACAGCGTGGGCGGCGAAAAGCACATGGCGACCCCCTTGGACCACCTTCAGCTTGAGGAAATCAGGATTGCCAAAGAGCGAGCACTTCGCCGCGTGCGACAGAAGCTCCACACCACCTACCTGCAAGGTGGCAAGCTCGGCGAGGAGAAAGCGGCCATCTACTGCGACGCCTTAGTGGACGTGCTCGACGATCTGGTCGACGACCGACGTCCTGACTCCTATTTCCGGCTGCTCAAGGATCGCATCCCTAATCTCACGCAGAAGCAGTACCGTCGCGAAGAACGCACTATTTTCGAGTACCTGGCCAAGGTGGCAAAGAAGGAGTTCCGCCAGCAGTTGCGCGTGCTGCTGTGAATTTACGTAGAAATGGAGGCTTGCATGTATACTATCGCAGCACGGTGGATTGGAGCAGGAGATACCTGAGGCCCGCGTGAGGGCCGTCAACGCGAACGTACAAAGCCGACCACTATGAGGCAACCTCGCCGTAAACCGGCGCATGGCCGGTGTCCATCGGAAGCCGAAATCGAACTTCTGGTTTTGACCGATTCTCCCGCGGCTGCCCGCTCTGCTGGGCTGGCGGGCCACATCGACGCCTGTCCACGCTGCCGCGCCATCGCACGTGAACTTTCCCGCTTCTACGACCTGTTGCTCTCCAGCTTGTCCGCACCCGTGTCCGCCTGCGTGCTGGACTATGTGTTCCACCGCACGCTCGACGTGAAAGAGGTCGCCCACTTTGCCCTGCGTCCAGTGTGTACCCAAGTCGACGGCGCACGCGTGTTCCGGTGTGAACAAGTGGGCCGCATCCCAGGCGAAGCCCTTGAGGATGCAGTGAAGGACTTTGCCGCACGAGTCCTGGCAGGTGGTGACGCAGGCCTCTACGCATTGAACACCGAACATGCCGCCCAACTCCTGCTCTTCCTGTGGGTACCGAACGATGGCCGCTCCTGCGCCACAATTACCTTTCCCGGTTTGGGCAAAAGCAGCATGCTGAGCCGCTACGGCATGGCGGTGCTGGACCGAGTCCAAATCTCCGACCTCGAGGCACAAGAAGTCTACCTGCAGCCGCTTCCCTCACCGAACAGCGCTGCCCTGTCGCGGATCGACATGATCACCAACGCGATCCAGGCCCACAAGGCGCCTGGTCAGTAGACCGGCCCTCTTTGACCCGCCCAAACCTTGTCCTGAAAACGCTTGACAAGTGGGGGAATCTTTGTTATATTTGAGTTCCGAAATCGGACACGTGCACCAAGGGTTGACCCCTTCATGCCGCCCACTTCAGAGGACAGGACAAAGCTGCTGCTCGTTGACCCGCACGCGGAGAACGTCCGCATCTTGCGCGAACATCTGTCTGCGCTCGGCTACCAGGTTTACACGTGCAGCGGCATCGGCGAGGCAGTCACCAAGATCCCTGAGGTGCAGCCTGACCTCGTGCTTTCGGAATTCGTCTTTCCGGATGCAGATGGGGCGGAGTTGTTGGACCGCATCGAGAGCGATCCGCGCACTGCGCGCACGCCTGTGATGTTCCTCAGCAAGGCAGGGGACGCCGAGACCAAGATCCGCGCGCTGAACTTGGGGGCGAAGGACTTTTTGGCCAAGCCGATGCACGTCAGAGAGGTGGTGGCCCGCGTGCAGATGGTACTGGCCCGATTGCGGCGCCGCCGGAGCACGGCTGCGCAACGCGGTCCCAGCGGCCGCCTGGAAGAGGTGCCGTTGTTCGACCTGCTCCTGCAAATGAGCCAGGAGGGCACAACCGCCACGGTGCGTTTGACCACACCCTCAGGCCTGACCGGACAAGTCGTCCTTCGGCGTGGTGCCGTGGTGAACGCAATGACCAACAAAGCCAAGCAGGAGAATGCCCTGTTCGACATGCTCATGTGGCGTCGCGGTCGCTTTTCCGTTTCCTATGAAGAAACTGACGCCACCGACGGCATGCCGCTCAGCACGTTAGGGCTTCTCCTGGAAGGGGCAAGGCGCTTGGAGGAGATCCAATCGTTGGAAAAGCAGTTGCCGGGCCTGGACGCAGTCATGGTGGCTACCGAAAACTTTCGCCAGATCCTGGCGCGCCGCGAGCCAAGCCCGGAAATGCAAAAGTTCATCTCCCTGTTTGACGGCCAGCGCACCCTCAACGCGGTGATAGATGACTGCGGCTATGACCTGCCCACCGCGTTGCAGCGCATCGTCAAACTGTACCGACAGGGCTTTTTGCGACGCGTAGGCCAGCCAGAGCCCGAGGCGGAGGAAGTGGCCGAAGCCTTTGGGCCAGTTGCCCTGCGGGAACCGAAGCTCGCCATCTCGCCGGAAGAGGAGGAGTCCGAGGCCGAGCCCGAGACCACACTCCCGCCCACCGCCACCGAACCCGTAGCCAGGGAACCCCAGGAACAGGTAGCCGCGCCTCCGGTGGAGAAGCCGGCATCGCCGCGCCCGACTGCTGCGTGCCAGGGCATCATATTCATCGGCAGCGTCCGCGCTGGCAGGCGGCAGATCGTGCGCACCCTCACCGAGGGCAATTTCCGCGTGCGCACTCTGCGAAGCTTTGGCGACGTTTCGCTGGATCGCGGCTCGGCACTTCTGAGCAACGGCACCCGCTTGGAGGTCTTTGGCCTGGAGCCAGACCCACGGTTCGGTGCGCTGTCGAAGATTGTGGCGTTCGAACTTTCCGGATGCGTGATCGTAGTCGACGGCTCCCAGGCAGAGCACTATGACTACTACGCGTACCTCATCTCCGCTTTGCGACGCACGCTCGCCCCTCTGCCCTCAGTGGTGGCGGTCACCAACCTCGGCGCGGCTCCGCCGAACGCTGAAGCTGTGCGCCGCCGCCTTGGCCTTACGCCCGCAGACCCTCTGTGCTTCTGTGACCCAGCGGATCGAGAGTCTGTGGAGACGTTAGTCGCTCCGCTGTTAGAGCTGGGAAAGACGCGCAAGGTCGGCGCAAAAGTCACTGCGGACGAGCAGATAGGCAGCAATTAGGGCAAGGCGCATGGTCCAGGAGCGAAAGAAAATACTCCTCGTCGACCAAGATCCCCAGGGGATGCAGCCCCTCAAGGCCCTCTTGCTGCAGCGTGGCTGCCGCGTGGGCCAGGTGGACAGCGCGGAGAAAGTTCTCCAGCTCTGCGCCCGGGAAGTGCCGGACACGGTGATCACCGGGCTGCAACTCCCCAAGATGAGCGGCGAGGAATTGCTCCGCGAGCTGCGCAATGACGAACATACCTGCGCAGTCCCAGTGATTATCATTGCCGAGCAACGGCTCCTCGATGACCGGGTGCGCATCATCGAGTTGGGGCCGGATGAGTTCGTGCCCAAGCCCTACATAGCCCAGGAGGTCGTGGCCCGGCTCGAGGTGCTTTTGAACGAAATCCACGCCGCTCCCCCGCTGCCTGGCCCCGAGGATATGGAGAAGGGCTTTTCTGGTTCGCTTGCGGAGATGTCGTCGGTCGACCTTCTGGAAATCTTTCACGCTGCCGGCCGCTCCGGCGTTCTGCATCTGCGCAAAAACGGCCAGCGCGGCGCCATCTATGTGCGCAACGGCGAGGTCGTCGACGCGACGGTAGGCCAGCGGCTCGGCGAGGCAGCATTGGCTGCGCTGCTCCTGTGGAACGAGGGCACGTTTCTGGTGGACTTTGCAGCAGTGCAACGCGCACAACGCGTGCTGACGCCCACCCGGGAGCTTCTGGCCATGGCCTTGGCCCGCTCGGAAGAGTGGAACAATGCCATCGCCGCCCTGCCGTCTTTGCACATGCCGGTGCAGAACAGTGGGGATTCCGGGGAGTCGTTGGACGAAACGAGTCGGGCCTTGCTGGCACGCTTCTCCACGCCATGCCCCATCGCCACAGTCCTGGACGAAAGCGCCGAGGACCCATTGGCGCTGGCGCGACGCCTGCGCGATCTCTGGGAGAAAGGGTTGTTGCGCCTCTGCGAGCAAGATGAGGCGCAAGCGTCCATCAGTCATCCCCCCCTTTTGTCGCGCCCACATAGCGCCGCCTTTGGCTCGCCGTTGGCAGCGGTGGCGGAACTCTTTGGGAGCAGCGCCGTCACGTACCCGGAGACGGCCTCCGCAACTAACCACATTGCTGGGCATCGCCTCACACGGGCCGAGTTGCTGGTGACGCGCGCCCGCTTGGCATAGCAAGCATGGCGCCGACCTTCCCACAGGGTGACGCAGAATGAGGTACGGCGAAATAGCAGTGGCGACACCGAAGGACCTCGATGCTGAGAGGCTGGTGCGCGCGGTCTGTGCGGATGTGCATCACGCCAGCAGCACGCTCCACTTCGGCCGGCTGCCGGTGAGCGACAACCTGACCCTGCACGTCTACGGCATACAAATACCGTCAGACCCGGAGAACTACCGTTGGGAGCTGCTGCTGCCACGGGTGCTCGGGATAGTGGTGGCCTATCAGTGGCGCGAGCGCTCTTCCTTAGAGCAGGCACAGCGTCTTCTCGACTTTTTCCGCGCTGGCTGGCAAGTCCCCATTCTTGTTGCTGCCGATGCAGGCAACGGCGCCCCGCCGGTTCCGTCCCGCTTTTGCGCGGGAGGCATCAGGCTCTCTGCTGCGACCAGGTTCCTGTTCTTCCAGTCCCACGATGTGGCATCCGTTCGCGCCGTGTACACGACGCTCCTCGACCTGCTTCTGGACCGTGTCCCCGACCTGTGAAGCTGACCAGCAAGGCAAGCCATTGTCGGAAATGAAGAACAACAACGCGTTGCCAGAGGGGATAAAGCTACTCACCCTCCACTTGCTTTTCAATGGACGCGCCCTTAGCCCTCTGGTCGATCAACTCGACGATCACCAGGTGGTAGCGCTGCAGCGGTTTGTCTGGGATACGACTGTCGAGTTCGGCATCAAGGCCAAGGGGAAAGCGTTTTCGCACCAGGACATCACACGCCGCATGGTGCCGTCCGCAGTCTACCAGAAGGAGCAGGGGTGCACCGAGCCTTCCTTCGCGTGCAAGGCCAGCCATTGCATTCGCCAACATCGCGAATGCGCGCGGCGCAAGCTCAAGGGACAGCTCGACGTGATAGCCGCTCTGGTGAAAGAGTATCTAAAGTCGGGGTCGGAAGTCTAAGAGCGACGAGGAATTGTGGCTGAGGAGCATGGAGAAGGGGTGCGTTTGCATCTGCTCCGGGATCTGTTCCGCCTGGGGTTGTTGCTACTCGCTGCCTCCGACACCATCGCGGGGCAGCAGCCGGAGTGGCTTGAGCTCGCCGGTGAGGGTGTGGTGGTACACTTTGTCGTCGACGACCAACGAATCGCAGCACTGGTTCTGAAACGGGCGGAGCAGGCCTACGCGACCATCGCGCAGGAGCTCGCCCCAGAAGGGGTGCCGCGCGTCGACGTGGTATTAGCGCCATCCGCCGGCGAGCTTGCCACTTTGACCGAAGGACGCCTGCCGCGCTGGGCAGTCGGGGCGATGACCTTGGAGGCGCACGGCCCCACCGTGTACTTGCCCTCCCCGCGCTGGGGCCCTAGTGGAGCAGAGCTCGACCAGACCATAGTCCACGAGATGGCGCACGCGCTCGTGGCAGTGGCCAGCAACTACCAGCAGCTGCCGCGCTGGCTCACTGAAGGCATCGCCATCCACTACTCGCGCGAACAGCAGTGGACTTCGCCGTCGCAGGTCTCCA
The DNA here is from genome assembly GCA_024655945.1 of candidate division KSB1 bacterium. NCBI lineage: Bacteria > Pseudomonadati > Candidatus Zhuqueibacterota bacterium. Next base: position 9,801 of record JANLFK010000011.1, on the reverse strand, counting down.
AGGCCCTGCTCACCAACTCCCTGCTGAGCCTGGAGGATGTGGAACAACTGAATAGCTACCCTGAGCACAAAGCGCGGTTGGCTTATCAGGAGAGCTTTTTGGCTGTCCAATACTTGCGCCAGACGTATAGCCTGCAGGCCATGCGCACTCTGCTCGCCGGTATTGGCCAAGGCCGGGACCTGGACGCCGCATTTGAAAACGCCATCGGCAAGGACTCCTGGGAGTTCGAGCAGGAGTGGCGTAAGTATCTGCGCCACCGCTACCGCTGGACCTTTCTTGCGGAAGCCGATTGGTACCTGTGGGTGCTGATTCTCTTGTTGGCGGTGGGGGCATTCCTTGCCGTGCGGGCCCGGACGCGTAGAATCGCCCGCACCTGGATAGAGGAAGAGGCAAACCGCAGCGACACTGAACAACCGTGGGAAACTCACTGAAGCGTGGCTCTACGCATTCGACACTTGGTGGAATACTGGCTGATGGCCGTCCTGGCCATCTTCGTGCGGCTCATGCCGTGGGCAACTTCCTTGCGCATCGGCGACTGGGTGGGTACCTTCACCTTCAAGGTGCTCAAGGTCAGGCGACGGGTGACAATGGACAACCTGCACCATGCCTTTCCGGGAAAGGACCCGGTCGAGCTGGAACAGATCGCCCACCGCGCGTACCAAAACTTTGTGAAGATGACCATCGAGTACATCCGCTTCCCTGATCTGACCCCGCAGAAGGTGCTTGAACTCGTGCACTTTCCCGACCCATCCCTGTTGGAATGGGGACGGCGCAACGGCAAGGGCGCGGTGCTTGTCGGTGGGCACTTTGGCAACTGGGAGGTCATGGGCGCGGCGATACGCGCTCTGGGCTATCCTGAGGCGTTTCTGGTTGGCGAGCAGCACAACAAGCGCATCGATGAGCTGATGAACCGCTACCGCCAGCACATGGGCGTGGAGATCATCCACATGGGTGCGGCGGTGCGCGGCGTCCTCAAGGCGCTCCGGGAAGGCAAATTTGTGGCGCTCCTCTCCGACCAAGACGCCGGCAAGAACGGGGTCTTTGTCACCTTTCTCGGGCGCCCCGCATCGACGCCGAAGGGGCCTGCCGTGTTCTCGCTGAAGACAGGTGCTCCCATCCTCTTCGGCTCGGCAGTCAGGTGGCGGAACACGCATCACCGCGTCTATCTGCACCTGGCTACTCCGGGTGGAGAGGCCGAGCTGAGCGAGGACAACATCCAGCGCGCTACGCAGGCATACACCTCCCTCCTGGAAAAATACGTCCGCGAGTACCCCGACCACTGGTTCTGGATGCACCGCCGCTGGAAAACACTGCCCGGCGGCATACGCCTCGAGTAGCGGCAATGGGCGACGCTTTCTCTACCCCGCTTTCTTGCAAGTCGGCGCTCATCGTGCACACTGCTTTTCCAGGCGACATTGTGCTGAGTACCCCCTTGGTGCGAGCAGCGAAGAAGAGCATGCCCGGCTGCCGGCTGGCGTTTCTTGCCACGCCCATAGCCGCCAACCTGCTGGAGAATAATCCCTATTTGGACCAGTTGCTGGTGTACGACAAGAGGGGAAAACAGGCGGGCATCGCAGCGCTGTTCCGCCTGGCGCGCACCATCAAGCAGCAGCACTTTGAACTTGCCTTGCTGCCGCACCGCTCGGTGCGCACTGCTCTTCTGGCGTATGCCGCAGGCATCCGAGTCCGCGTGGGGTTTGCCAGGGCCCCTGGCGCGTTTCTCTACACGAATCGTGTCGCCTACCAGCGCACCCGGCACGAGGTAGAGCGCAACCTTGCCCTCCTGCAGGCTGTCGGCGGCGCTGCAGACGGGCTGCAGCCTGAGATCTTTCCGGATGCCCGCGACCGCGCAAAAGTCGATGAGGTGCTGCGCGGTACCCATGGCAAGCGCCTTCTTCTTGGCTTGGCCCCTGGCTCCATCTGGCCCACCAAGCGCTGGACTACTGAGGGCTTTGCGCAAGTCGGAAGGCTGGCTGCCAGGGAACTCGGGGCCACCGTCGTGGTCGTCGGCGGGGATGAGGACCGGGAGTTGGCTTCCCGGGTGTGCGCGGCCATCGGTGCGCAGGCCATTAACGTCGCCGGCCGGCTCACGCTCCGCCAGTCCGCCGAGCTCATCAGGCGTTGCCGGGTCCTGGTGTGCAACGATAGCGCCCCGCTCCACATAGGAGTGGCCGTTGGCACGCCTGTGGTGGCGGTGTTCGGGCCCACGGTGACCGGTTTCGGTTTTGGCCCGCTCGGCAAGCGACATGTCGTGATCGAGCGGGAGCTTCCCTGCCGGCCCTGCGCCATCCACGGCGGCCGCAAGTGCCCCATTGGCACCCACCAGTGCATGACCGGCATCACCGCCGAAGAGGTCCACCGCGCCGTTCAGAGATGCTGGGAAGAGGCAAGAGAAGCCAGCGAGAGCTTTCCGTCAGAAAAGGTGAATCCATGGGGAAATGCCCCGCCAGAGTAGTGCCCGTCGACCCGGAACAGCCGGACATGGCAATTGTTTGCCAGGCCGCAGAGCTGATCGCCGCCGGCGGGGTGGTCGCCTATCCCACGGACACGGTGTACGGACTTGCCGCTGACCCGCACAACGAGCAGGCCGTGGAGAAAGTCTTTGCCATCAAGGGGAGGGCCGCCGGCAAGGCACTCACCCTGATCCTGGCGGGCACCGAACAGCTCCATGGCCTGGTCGCCAAGATGCCAAGGGCTGCTGAGATTCTCACGGAGGCCTTTTGGCCTGGCCCCTTGACGATAGTCTTACCTTTGGCTCCTGGAGTAGATTTGCCGGCGCTGCGCGGCAGTGGTACCGTCGCTGTGCGCGTGCCGGCGAGCTCTCTCTGCCGGTCCTTGGCGCGCCTCTGCGGGCGACCGATAACTGCCACCAGCGCTAACTTGTCTGGGGAACCAGAACCCACTCAGGCGGCGCAGGTTGCAGCAGCACTTGGCGAACGACTCGATTTGATTCTGGACGGCGGGCCATCGCCGCTCCGCGTGCCTTCCACGCTCGTTGACGCAACTGCTCACCCGCCCGTAGTTCTCCGCGAAGGGGCCATCCCGGCCGAACGCATCATGGCGGTGCTCACGGAGGGCAGGCCGTGAACAAGCGACTGCGCGTCCTGTTCGTCTGTTCTGGAAATAGCTGCAGGAGTCCCATGGCCCAGGGGATGTTGCGCGCCAAGCTTCCCGCCAGTCTTTCCCAGCGGGTGGCAATCAAGTCAGCCGGCACCCTGGGCATCAACGGCCAACCAGCCACGGCGTTAGCGATCCGCGCGGCCCGAGAGTACGGCGCGGACCTGAGCAACCATCTCTCGCAAGGCCTCAGTGAGAAGCTGACAGATTGGGCAGACCTTATCCTGGTAATGGAGAAGGCTCACCTCGAGTTCATCAAAGAGAACTACCCCGAGGCCGTCGGGCGGACGCACCTGCTGCGTGCTTATGGCCGCACGCTACACGAGCCCAGCGGTGACGAGGAAATTCCGGATCCCATTGGCGGCAGCCTGGCAACTTACCGTGAGTGCGCGCACCTCATCGCCACCGAACTCGACCGCATTCTTCCCCTGCTCTCCGAGCTGGTTCAGGCGCGGGAGCCCGGAGCAGAAGGAGCAACCCAGTGAGGAGGACCGCACAGAAGAGGTTCCTGGTGGTGCGGACCGACCGGGTGGGTGACCTGATCCTCTCGCTGCCTGTTCTCTCTGCCCTCAAGGAGGCCTATCCGGGGTGCGTCGTCGGGCTGCTGGTTTCCACGCAGACTGCTCCCCTGGTCGAAGGCCACCCCGACGTCGACATCCTCTTGACCGACGATTCCCGCACCGAGCACCGTGGCATACGTGGCTGGGCACGACTGGTGCGCCAATTGCGCAGGGGCCAGTTCGACACTGCCATCCTGCTCCATCCCACCCCGCGCCTGGCTCTGGCCCTGGCGGCAGCCCGCATTCCGCAGCGGGTGGGCACTGCCTATCGCGCCTATTCGTTCCTGTTCACGCATCGTGTGCCGGTGCACCGCAAAGGGGTTGCCCGCCACGAGCTGGACTTGAACTTCGACCTGCTCTCCCCAATCGCCCCGCGGCCCGCGCGAGTGGTGTTCACAATTCCGGTCACTGACGAGGCCAGGGCTCATGTGCAACACCTCCTTGCGCCGCTACGGTCCCGGCGGGCAGGCAAGTTGGTGGTGATTCACCCAGGCAGCGGTGGTTCCGCGCGCGATTGGCCTCTGGAACACTTTGCCCGCTTGGCGGATGAGCTGAGCAGGCAACTCAACGCCACCGTCGTCGTCACCGGCAGCGCCCAGGAGTCGCAGCTTGTGGACAGGCTGTGGCAACTCTGTCAGCAGAAACCTTTCCGGTTGGACGGCCGTACAAGTCTCAAGGAGCTGGCAGCCCTATTGTGCGAAGCAGACCTGGTCATAAGCAATAGCACCGGTCCACTGCACCTGGCAGTGGCGGTAGGCACAGAGGTCATCGGCTTCTACTGCCGCATTCGGGCATGTGCTCCGGAGCGCTGGGGACCGTACAGTCGCCCCGACTCGGTGTTGACCCCGGAAGTGCAGCCCTGTGAACGCTGCACGGGTGCCCGCTGCCCTGACTGGGACTGCATGAGCACTATCAGCGTGGAACGCGCCCTTGCCTTAGCCGCATGCAAATTGAGTGAGCCTCACGCTCCGTAGAAGAAAGGTCCACGATGCGACACTTCGCCCTTGCGATACTTGGTTTCCTCCTCCTCTGGCATCCCCAGGTGGATACCACCACGCGCATCCAGGTCAAACGCGTGCAGCCGGCGCAGGATACCCTTGCGACCCGCCCGGATACCTTGCGAACGCCCAAAGCCGACTCGCTCGCCCTAAGCGACCAAGTCTCGCCAGCGGCAGAGAGGCCTCTGCGGGTGGTGGCAAACACCGCCTGGAACGTCGGCGAGGAATTGACTTTTTCCCTACGGTACGGGCCGGTGTTGGCCGGCTCGGCAACCTTTGCTGTGCGCGACACAGTGCGCCTCAACGGAAGCCTCTGCTACCACATCCGCGCCGAGGCACAGACAAATAGGGTCTTCTCTTCGATCTACAGAGTCCGGGACGTGGCCGAGTCGTTCGTGGACGTCCGGGGGATATTCCCGTGGCGTTTTGACAAACACCTGCGGGAAGGAAAGTACCGCGCCGACCGCATCACCATGTACGACCAGCACCGCAACCTGGCAGTCACTGGCAAAGACACCCTCAAGGTCCCACCGTTCGTGCAGGACGTGATATCCATGGTCTACTTCCTGCGCACCCAGCCACTTGCCATAGGCGATACACTCTCGGTTCCTAACCACGCTGACCGCAAGGTTTACGACCTGAAAGTCGCCATCCACAGGCGGGAACGCGTGCGCGTGGCGGCCGGTGTGTTCGATTGCTTGGTGGTAGAGCCCTTCCTACTCGATGGCAGCGGGGTTTTCAAACACGAGGGCCGCATCCTCGTCTGGATGTCCGAGGACAGCAGGCGCATCCCGGTGCAACTGAAGAGCAAGGTGGTGGTTGGCACCGTCACTGCCGAGTTGGAACAGATACGGGGGGCAAAGAAGACATGAACAGGCACTCATCCGCTCCGGGAAAAGATAAGGGGGGTTCAAAGTTCCCCAAACTGGACCTTTCCGCAGTCAAGACCTACCCCATTGCGGCGCGACACAGCAAGGTGAAGACTGAGCAACTGGCGCACGTGCATGAAGTGGGTTCCTCTTTTGCCTCCTTCATGGATTCCTTGCCCCAGGTGCTGAAGGCCACGGAACTGCGCGAGTTGGTCGACTGCATTGTTGAGGCGTGCAGGCGGTCCAGGCCGGTCATTGCCATGATGGGCGCCCACGGGATCAAATGCGGCCTCAATCCCGTGATCATCGACCTGATGCGCCAACAGGTGATCACCGGTGTGGCCCTGAACGGTGCGGGAGCCATCCACGACGTGGAGCTTGCCTACTGGGGCCAGACCTCAGAAGAGGTCGCCGAGGGGTTGCGCGATGGCAGCTTTGGCATGGCGCGAGAGACCGGAGAAATCCTCAACGACGTGGCCAAGCAGGCGGCCGGCACGGAGATGGGCTTTGGCGAGGCGCTTGGCAAGCGCATCTGCGCGGATCGCCCGCCCCACGAGCACCTTAGCATCCTGGCTGCCGGCTACCAGTGCGATGTGCCGGTGACCGTGCACGTGGCCCTCGGCACGGACATTGTGCACCAACACCCCTCGGCAGACGGCGCGGCCATCGGCGAGGCCAGCCTCCGCGACTTCCGGGTGCTGGCGCACCAGGTGGCACACCTCGGTGATGGCGGTGTGGCGCTCAATTTGGGCTCCGCGGTCGTTTTGCCAGAGGTGTTCTTGAAAGCGATTACGGTGGCCCGAAACTTGGGCCTGCCGGCCTTCGGCCTTGTGACCGCCAACTTTGACATGGTCCAACACTACCGCCCACGGGTGAACGTGGTTGAGCGTCCGACGCAAGCCGGCGGCAAAGGGTTCCAGTTCACCGGCCACCACGAAATCATGATTCCGCTCCTGGCGGCGGCCGTCAAAGAAAAGCTCCGCGCGAAGTAACCTCGGCGACTGGGGAAAAGGCCAGTCACGCCAAGTACCCAAGAGGCGGCGCCTGCACGGCCCCTCACCGCTGAACAAGACGGGCAAAGGGAGCTTGCCTTCCAACCTGGGCGCCTTTCGCGCCGTGGCCCACTTGCTGCCCAGTAATGGTCCCTTCGCTAAGCCCCAGGGGCCGCTGCGTCGTCCCTGACCCAGGTTGCCCCTCACGGCAGAAGGCTGCAGGGGAAGCTGAACGGCGAAGGCCGCATTGCCCGAACACTCTTCCATTTCACCCCATCAGGATTGTCGCACCCCCAATAGGCGACCGAGCCTCGCCACGCCGCCCGTTCGCCTGAAACGGGGGCCAACCCCGCCTCCGTCCGCTCCTTCCCAATGGCCAGAACGCTTTCCTTTCTCCCCGCGGCTTGGCCAGGAGCCAAACCCAAACCGCCGCCTTCCTCTTGACCCGGACAGGCCCCAGGCCCTGAGCAAGTGCGACACGGCCTCTCCCGGCCCAGCCCCAACCAGAGCAGTCCGAGCATCGTCGAGACTCCAGAGCGCCCGGCCCCAGCACCCGATGAGAGCCACGCTGCTTCCTTCCGACTTGCAGCGAGTGGATCTCCCCAAAAAACGCATTGACCGAGAAGAAAAGGCTTGACAGTGCTCGACATCTTTAGTACATTTCCTACTGTCTTAGGAGAGCTAACATTTGAATAGGAGGCCATCATGCGACCTCTCGTTGTCTTCCTCGCCGCAGTTCTACTCATGCCAGTGCAGACAGGCGCCGGCACCCACCTCACCGGCAGGGTCCTCGGCGCCAAAGGGGAGCCGCTTCCCATGGCGCATGTTCATCTGCTCTCCTAAAAGGGCGACATCCGCAAGCCTCTGAAGACAGTCGCCGCCGACAGGGACGGCCGTTTCGCGCTCGTCATCGACGACCTGGGGATGTACCGCCTCCTCTTCACTGGGGTGGACCATGACAACGTTTCCGTTCCTCTCCTCCTGCTGTCCGAGGCTCCTGAAATTCGCCTAAGAGTGCGCCTTGCGCCCCTGGCCTACAAGGAGCACTTTGAGGTGGTGCGCATCGTCGGGGACTGGAACGGCTTCGCGTGGGAGACGGCCGACACGATGCGCGCTCAGCCGGATGGCACCTTCCTCTACGAGCGGACCGTGCACGCCGACACCGTCGCCTATCAGCTTCTTGACATCACCAAGGCAGCGCGCAGCGTGAACGGCACCAGTGCCGACTACTTCACCTATGACGGTGGCGGCAACTATATCTCCGTCCTGCGCGTGCCTGGCGGCAGGGCGCGGATAGTGTTTGCGCCGAGCAAGCTTCCCCGGGTGAGCTCCCAGGACTTGCCCACCGTGGATTTCCTCAGCGGCGGGGAGGCTCTCCGGGCCGTCTGGCCCATCGACGACCTGTTGTGGAAGGAGCAACAGGCCTTCCAGGCTACTGCCGCAGCCTACAGCCAATCCCACCAGGACATGCGTGAGTTTGAGTACGACTGGTCGCCCACGGTGGTTCGCTTGAAGCAATGGATGGCGCCGGAGCAAGAGCTGCTTGTCCGGCAGTTTGCCGCCCTGCGCTTGGCGAGGCTCATCCCTTTCCGCGCGCCCATCGACTCTACCACGCAGACGGAGATCGCCGAGCTTCTGCCGCCGAGTTCGCCCATCTGGGGGTTGGAGCCGCAGGCGGCACTGATGGCGCATCGTGATCCGCAGAAGGGGGAGCTTTTTGCCCAAGCCCTTGTGGAGGAAAACCCTGACCGCACCGTGCGGGCAGTGGCCTTGGCCTTCTTGGCCAGCATGGCACAGTTCAAGGGTGACTCGGCGGCGCTTGCTGCCCGCTATGCCCTCCTGCGGCAGGAATACAACGATGTGCCGGAGGTGCAGTACTACCTGAAATCGCTCAACCCCGAGCGGCGCATTGCCAAGGGCAAGGCGGTGCCCGATTTTGCCGTGGAACTCATGGACGGCGGCCAGACCATCACCAACAAGACCTTCTTGGCAAGTACTACCTGATGGACTTTTGGGCCACCTGGTGCGGGCCCTGTAGTGGGGAGATGCCGCACCTGCATGCTGCCTGTGAGCGTTTCAAGGACAGAAACTTTACCATTCTCAGCCTTTCCTTGGACCGCAGGCCGGCGCATGTGGCAGTTTTCCGCGAAAAGCACTGGCCGATGCCCTGGCTCCACGCATTCCTGGCCGGCGGGTTCGAGAACGAGCTGGCACAAAGGTTTGACGTGCTGGGCATTCCCAGGCCCATTCTTGTCGGGCCGAGTGGCATAATCGTGGAGCTCTAAGGGGCGCTGCGCGGCGAGGGTCTGCTCGCGACCTTAGCCAAGTATCTCAGGCAATGAGCAGAGAGACTTTGTGGAACGAATGCCGGAGGGCGGCCGACACGTGTTGGGCAGTGCCAGGACAGTACCGCAACCGCGGGGCCCGGGTGCCCGGACTGCGAGGTCCTGTCTGCCTAGGAAAAATTGGCGGGACTATGGAGCGGACCGCACCGCGAGGGCTGGCGCAGGCGGAGACTCATGAGGCTTAGCTGAAGATGTCTGGTTGCGAAAGGAGGATGCAGGAGTGAACAGCAAGATCGCCAATACGCGCAAGTTGACGGAAGCAGAGTGGGAAGTGATGGAGGCCATCTGGTCCTTAGGCGGGGCGCCAAGCGTGCGGGACGTGTTGGAGCACGCCTATCCCGCCGGAGAGAAAGCCTACACCACGGTGCAGACCATCATGAACAACCTGGTCGCCAAAGGGTTCCTGAAGCAAAAGAAGGTAGGGCTGGTCAACTTCTACCGACCGACTCTTTCCCGGGAAGAGGCAATACGACGGGAAATGTCGCATTTGGTTGCGAAGGCTTTCCGTGGTTCGTTTGCGGCGCTTGCCAACTATCTCATCAACTCCGACTCCCTGAGCCGCGAGGAGATCACCAAGATCAGGGAGCTAATCGCAGAGAAGGAACGCGAACTGGAACGTGGGTAGCCACGGGCTTATAAGAGATGCGAAAGGGCCAGGCTCTCCCCGCGCAACACGTGGCGCACGACACATGCGCAGAGGTTGCCAACAAGGCACGATGTGGCCCGGTGGGGTGCTGCTTCTCTCAAGTCCCCTAATCCTGCCTGCACGGCCGGACTGGGGCAAGGAGAGCGCACGCGGGCTCATAAAGCGGGAGGTTAGCCATGATTGACCTGTTCAACTCCTGGGGGCAATATTGGGCGCGCTACTTTTGACATAGCCAGGCAAGACCTTCCCAGTGGTGTCGTGGTCGGGCTGGTGG